>NZ_JAUBRJ010000015.1:89582-127446 GCF_036701805.1 Microcoleus sp. N3A4 | reverse complement strand
CTATTTTAAATCGGATTAAGGAGGAGTTGCGGGCTAAGTTGGATTTGGGAAGTGTGGAAAAACAGAAATCTTAGTAGTCATTAGTCATTAGTCATTAGTCATTAGTCATTAGTCATTAGTCATTAGTCATTAGTCATTAGTCATTAGTCATTAGGAGGAATTACAAATTGCCAATAGCCGATGCCCGATGCCCGATGCCCGATGCCCAATTCCTAATATTATGTTATTAACCATCTCTACAACTCGCGTCCCTGCTACAGATTTAGGTTATTTGCTCCATAAACATCCCGATCGCCATCAATCTTTTCCGATGACTTTCGGGTCTGCCAGCGTGTTTTATCCAGAGGCAAATGCAGAAAGGTGTACCGCCGCTTTACTGTTAGATGTCGATCCGGTTGGTTTGGTGCGGGGCAAGTCGAAATCGGGCGATCGCGCTCTCGAACAATACGTGAACGATCGCCCCTACGTTGCCTCTTCGTTTCTGTCTGTCGCCCTTGCCAAGGTCTTCAGTACAGCTCTATCCGGTCGCTGCAAAGACCGCCCAGAACTCGCAGAAACAGCTATTCCTCTGACAGTTAATCTGTCGGTTTTGCCCTGTCGCGGAGGCGAAAAGTTTCTGCGGGAAATGTTTGAGCCGCTTGGCTATCAAGTCGCAGCAAAACCGCTGATTCTTGACGAGCAATTTCCAGAGTGGGGCGCGAGTCCTTACTTTTCTGTGGAACTGCAAAATACAATTCGGTTGGCGGATTTGTTAAGCCATCTTTACGTGCTAATTCCCGTGTTGGATGACGACAAACATTACTGGGTTGGGGATGATGAAATCGAGAAGTTATTCCGTCACGGTGAAGGTTGGTTGAACGCGCATCCCGCGCGCGAACAAATTGCCGATCGCTATCTGAAACGCCAGCGCCGTCTGACGCGAATTGCTGTGGCACAGTTAGCAGAAGCAGATAATATTGACCCCGATTCTGTCGAAGTTTCTCACCAGCAAGAAGAGGAAGTTTTAGAACAGCGAATTAGTCTGAACCAACAGCGTTTAGAATGTGTGATGGACGCTTTAAAAGCAAGCGGTGCTAAGCGAGTGGTAGATTTGGGCTGCGGTGAGGGAAAACTGCTGCAATTGCTTTTGAAAGAAAAGGCGATCGAACAAATTACAGGCGTCGATGTGTCCTTTCGGGCTTTGGAAATTGCCAGGGAACGTTTGCAAATCGCTCGATTGTCTCCCGCACAGCAATCTCGCATTCAACTAATTCAAAGTTCGCTGATTTATCGGGACAGCCGCTTGACTGATTTTGACGCGGCGGCGGTAATTGAAGTAATCGAACATCTGGATTTAGACCGGTTGGCGGCTTTCGAGCGGGTTTTGTTTGAGTTTATCCGGCCCAAAAGTGCGATCGTCACAACTCCAAATATTGAATATAACGTGCGGTTTGCAAACTTGCCGGCGGGCAAATTTCGCCACCGGGATCACCGCTTTGAGTGGACGAGAACTCAGTTTCAGACTTGGGCGAATAAGGTTGCCGAACGGTTTGGCTTTGAGGTAGAGTTTCGCTGTGTGGGAACCGAAGATTTAGAAGTAGGTTCGCCTACGCAAATGGCAATATTCGCCCAGTGCAAATAATACCCACAGTCTGTTTGTGCTTACAATATAGTTAAACTTGGAAAAATGCAGGCTTCCGCTATGAGTAAATCTATTCAAACCCAGATCGTTGAAATTGACAATTCTCAGGGCATTCGCATTCCCAAATCTTTGTTAGTTAGAGCAAATTGGTATTAGCGGAGCAGTAGAAATCGAAGTTCAGGGCGATCGGATCGTCATTCGTGCAGCCCTAAAACCGCGTCTCGGCTGGGAGGAAGCGTTCGCAAAAATGGCAGAGCAACATGATGATGTCCTTCTTGATGATGTCACCGCTACGGAGTGGGAGGAGCTTGATTGGCAATGGTAATCAAACGTTTTGATGTTTTTTTAGTTAACCTTGACGAGCCTAGCAACGAATAATATCAATTCCGCTAGCATTGGAATTATTTATCTCTCTTGTCTCTCTCTGTGTTCTCTGCGATCTCTGCGGTTAAATCATTCCGATGCAACCGAAAACGATATAAATCATAATTAATAAACAATGAAAATTACGCTTCCAGAACTATCCCTAGTCGTTCTCATCGGTGCATCCGGTTCCGGCAAATCCACCTTTGCGCGGCAGCATTTCCTACCTACAGAAATCATTTCCTCGGATTACTGCCGCGGCCTGGTTTCCGACGACGAAAACAATCAAGCGGCAACCGCAGATGCTTTTGAATTACTGCACTTTATCGTTGCTAAACGCCTTGCTGCAGGTCGATTAACTGTTATCGACGCGACAAATGTTCAGCCGGAAAGCCGCAAACCTTTGTTAGAATTAGCCCGAAAATATCATTGCATTTCGGCCGCAATTGTGCTAGATTTGCCAGAAAAATTGTGTGCCGATCGCAACCAACAACGTCCAAACCGCAACTTTGGCAGTCACGTAGTTCGCCGCCACGTTCAGAATTTAAAGCGATCGCTCAAATCTCTCGATCGCGAAGGATTTCGCTACGTTTACGTCCTCCGTTCCCCAGAGGAAATCGAGGCCGTGGAAGTCGCAAGACAACCGCTGTGGAACAACCGCAAACACGATCGCGGCCCTTTTGATATCATCGGCGATATTCACGGCTGCTGCGGCGAATTAGAACAATTGCTGCAACAGTTGGGCTATCAAATTGTGGAAAAAACCAGCGAGTCTGCTTTTTGGAATTTTCCCACCTACGCGCACCCGGAAGGGCGTAAAGCCGTGTTTTTGGGAGATTTGGTCGATCGGGGCCCGCGCATTCTCGACACCCTAAAACTCGCGCGCAACATGGTAGTTGCAGAAACAGCATTGTGCGTGCCGGGAAATCACGATATTAAATTACTGAAAAAACTCAACGGCAAAAATGTCAAAATAAACCACGGACTCGAACAAACCTTAGCAGAAATAGCAGCTTTGCCCGACGAATTCCGCGAATCTGCTTCAGCAGAAATCCGCCAATTTATAGACAGTTTAATCGGCCATTACGTCCTAGACGACGGCAAATTAGTTGTTGCTCATGCGGGGATGAAAGCAGAATTGCAGGGACGCGCATCGGGCCGCGTTCGAGATTTTGCACTGTACGGAGAAACAACCGGTGAAATCGATGAATTTGGCTTACCAGTCAGATACAATTGGGCCGCCGAATATCGCGGCACAGCAGCAGTTGTTTACGGACACACACCAGTCCCGGAAACAGAATGGTTGAACAATACTGTTGATATTGACACTGGCTGCGTTTTCGGCGGCAAACTAACAGCTTTGCGCTATCCCGAAAGAGAATTTGTCAGTGTTGCGGCTGCTAGAGTTTACTGCGAACCTGTGAAGCCGATCGCACTTACTTCTCTCGCAACTCCCCTGACAGCTCAACAGCAGTTTGACGACGTATTAGACATTGCCGACGTATTGGGAAAACGCATCATTTCCACTCGCCTGCAAAGCAACATTACGATTAAAGCAGAAAATGCGATCGCCGCCCTAGAAGTAATGAGTCGGTTTGCAGCAAATCCCAAATGGCTGATTTATTTGCCGCCCACAATGTCTCCCGTTGCTACTTCAAAAGAACCGGGACTTTTAGAACATCCAGCCGAAGCATTTAGCTACTACCAACAGCAGGGCATACCGACAGTTGTCTGCGAAGAAAAGCACATGGGTTCCCGCGCAGTTGTCATTGTTTGCCGCGATGAATCTGCTGCTAAACTGCGATTCGGAATTCTCAACAGCAGCATTGGCATTTGCTACACCCGCACGGGACGGCATTTCTTCAATAATTATACTTTAGAAACCGAGTTTTTGGTCAGAATAAATACTGCTTTAACTGCCAGCAATTTTTGGGATAAATTTCAAACTGACTGGGTTTGTTTGGACTGCGAATTGATGCCTTGGTCTGCTAAAGCTCAAGAATTATTGCAGCAACAGTATGCGCCAGTGGGAACAGCTTCTAATAGTGCGTTTGCGGATGCGATTAAAAATTTAGAACAGGCAAGCCAGCGGGGAGTTGAAGTTAGTTCTTTGCTAAATCGCTACCAAGAGCGATCGCAACTAGCGCATCAATACGTTAAAGCCTACCAGCGCTATTGCTGGGCTGTTAAATCCATCTCCGACCTCAAATTAGCACCTTTCCACATCTTGGCAACTGAGGGAACAGTTCACACCGACAAAAATCACTGCTGGCACATGGAACAGATTTCACAATTTTGTCAATATGACTTTGAATTGCTGTTAGCTACTGAATACAAAGTAGTTGAAATAGCAGATTTTGACAGCCAGTTGGCGGGGATTCAATGGTGGGAAAAAATGACTGATTCGGGAGGCGAAGGCATGGTTGTCAAACCGATGGAATTTACTGTAAAAAATAGCAAAGGACTCGTACAGCCTGCTGTAAAATGTCGCGGGAAAGAGTATTTGCGGATTATTTACGGTTTGGAATATTCGTTGCCGGAACATTTAGAAAAATTGCGATCGCGCGGACTTTCCGGCAAGCGTTCTTTGGCGTTGCGAGAGTTTGCTCTCGGTGTAGAAGCATTGGAAAGATTTGTGGCGGGCGCTCCTTTGAGACAAGTTCACGAGTGCGTTTTTGGAGTTTTAGCGATGGAGAGCGAACCTGTCGATCCGAGGCTGTAAGTCCTTGTAGGGGCGGATTTAGTTAGCCCTTGTAGGGACACGGCAATGCCGTGTCCCTACGGGGATCTCATTCATTTCCTCCTACTAATCGCTGCACTTCCAATGTCGATAAATTCATCATTTGTGCAACTTGTTCTAAATTCATTCCCGAATTTAACAGGTGAGAAATGAGCGATCGCAAGGCTGATTCTGCAGCCATTTGTGCTTGTTCCGCCGCCAGCCGTCCTTGTTGTTCGGCCAGGCGCTCTTGTTCAGATTGCTGGTAAGTCTTCAGAAACTCTCCTGTTTGAGGATTTCTAAACCTCAATTCTCCAGAGACTAAGTGCAATTCCAGTCCCAATACTTCGCTGTACAGCCACAGCGTATCGAAGGCGATATTATTGACAGGAATCGGCTCGTACTGGTTGTTGACTAAACGCACTCCTTGCAGTATCGGATTCAGATAATCCCCAGACGGATCGTACTGAAAGTATTCCCTTACTCCCAAACTTTCATAGATTTCTGGTTTGGTTTCTTGGTCTACATCTTGAGTTGTTTCAGAGGTTATTTCTAAGACAAACTGCGGTGCTATCCCTGCTTCTTTCCAGATTTTGTAGTTATCTCTTTGGCGTTTTCGGACTCCGAATACTACATAAATATCGGGAGCAACTACTGCTGCTTTATTGCCTTCTTCGTAATAGACGAAAGAATTTGCTGACACGTAGACATCCGATCGCCCTTGAAAGTGCAGCTTCAGAGCTTCCACGCCGTAAGTCATGTAATCGCGCGTGATGTCGCTTTCCGCCATCGGTTCTCCGTCGCTGCTGGGATATTCGATTTCTTCTTGTTCGATAGAAGTTAAAACTGTCACAGTTTAAGCCTCCTCATTTCTCGCTAATTCTATTTTAGCAGGCGATCTAAAAAAACGATGATTGAGAACGTCCTAACAGTGTTTGGGGTTGCTATATCATATCAAATCCGGTTACATCGGAATGATACAGTGCGAGCGTCCCGCTCGCGAGCGCTACTTATAGCGAGCGGGACGCTCGCACTGCAACTCGAAAAATTATGATTCCGATGAAGCGCGGAAACGATATCAAATATTGGATATTGCGAGCAAATAACTAATGACTAATGACTAATGACTAAAAAAGGCGTTTGCACTTGACAAACGCCTTTTTTAGAGTTACAAACGCGGCGTTTTATCTTGTTTAAACGACGCTAACCATTCGCGAATTTGGTCGGCCGCAATCTCGCGCCCGCCCAAACCAAAAGCTAGAGCAATCCCAACTGCGATCGCCCCGAGCAGCAGCCCGAAAGCCAAATTCACAATATCGCTGCCAATGCCCATCTGTTGCAGCGCCAAGGCAGCAACAAAAGCAATAATCGCGATCCGAGCCGTTTGGCCCAAAAGCCGCGCTTGACGAGTTCCAGAACTAGCAATCAAACTAAACGCCAGATTCGCCAAATACAAGCCGATCGCAAATACCACCAAACCGGCCAGCACCCGACCTGCAACCAGCACAATACCGCTAACAATCGCCGTCAGCGCTGGAATCTGCAGCACGTCGGTAGCAGCCACCACAGCAAACAGGATGATGCCCACCTGCACCACAATGCCGACAAATTCCGAAGGCGTGCGGGCCGGAAGTTCCGGTTCCTGAAGAATCGTTGCCTCCGGATCGATCGAACTTGGCGGTAGCCTCAGCGGCTGTTTCGGCGGCTGCACCCCCAACCAAGAAAAGACATTGTTGAAGCCAATTCCGGTCAGGATATTAGTAACCAAATCGCCTGCCCAGCGCCCCAAAATGTAAGCAACTGCCAGAATCACGGCTGCCGTAAAGATTTTAGGAACCGCGCCCAAAATGTCGTTGAGCATCGCGACTGCAGGCTGCGAAATCGCCTGAATGTCCAAAGCGTTGAGAGCTGCGATCGCCGTTGGAATCAAAATCAAAACATAGACGATCGTCCCGACAATCCACGACAGCGATTGTCCGCCCGAAGTCCGCGAAATTCCAAACCGAGCGCCCAAACTGTCCGCCCCAGCAGCAGCCAGCAGATTCGTGACAATCCGCCGCACCACCATAGCCAGCAGCCAGCCCACAAACCCAATCAGCACAGCTTCCAGAATTTTCGGAATTGCCGCCAGAATTTGGTTGAGCAAATTATTAACCGGCAGCAGAGCCTGCTGCAATTGCAGCGAGTCGAGAATCAGCGGCAAAAACAGCAGAAAAATGAACCAGTACAGCGCATTCGCCACAGTATCGCTCAGCAGCAAAGGGCGCTCGCTGGGCGCAGTACCCACCTCCTGATTCAAGCGCTCGTCCACGCTAAAAGTCCGCATCGCCCGCGATACGGCCAATTTGGCGACTGTCGCCAACACCCAAGCAATCCCCAACCAAATTAGCGCGCCGGCTAACTTCGGCAAGAAACCGGTAATTTGATTCAGAAAAGTATTGAGGGGTTGCGAGACAGCCGTTAGATTCAGGCGGTTGAAAAAGGCAATTAGGAAAAAGACAAAAATGATCCAGAACACCGCTGTGGAAATCCATTTTTCCACTTGCGGAGATCCTGCTCCTTCCGGGCGGCCGGTAATCCAAGCAGCCAGTCGGTTGTCGATCGTAGTCTTCTTGAGCAATCCTCCGACTACAGATGAGACGAGGGCTGATACTATCAAGCCAACTAGCAGGATACCGACGGCCCAGATCAGATTTTCAATGTTTGAGCCCTGAATGAAATTGTTAATTCCGCGTTCGGCATCTGTCAGCGGATTCGGGGGGGGCGGGGCCTGGGCCAAAATGCGATCGGACAAAGCCGCTATTGGGCCCGATATCGGTTGAGTTATTTCTTGCCAAGTTTCATTCATTTTTTTCTCAGGTTAACGTCAGATTTGACATGGAAAAGACGAAACTTTAATAATAGTTACCAAAAAATCTAGACATCGCCTAAATTTAATGTTTGTACGCTTTTAATCGTACTGGGTTAACTACAAAACCCTCTATCGAATTTGGGATCGACCCATCTCCGACTGCTTTTGGGCCAATATTCAAAGAACCGTTGACATCGGCATTTATGAATCGTCCAGTTTGGGTTCTGAACAATCCTCTTTTTACCCTACTGCCAATGTAGTCGGAATGTTGTTGAATTGGTTCCAAATCCCAAGCTGAACATTTGGATGTGTAATTCTCCTCTACTAACACAACTTGAATTCCCGCAAGTTTTCCTTTGTACTGCAACATTTGCAGCAACCGGCGATGGGGAATGCAGGCCAAATTTTGATTTCTAATCTTACCAGTATTAATCCCATCTTTAAAATCCTGGTTCCAGCCTATAACCAGCAAGCCAATTTGATGATTGACGAGTTCTTTAATAATTGCGGAACTCGCCGTGTGGAGGTAGTAATCCACTTTACAGTTACGCTTGTGCCACAATTTGGCAAGTTTTTTACTGGTTTTTTGCCCTGCGGGTAGCAATGATTTTAATGCTTCGGAAACCTGATTGCAGTATTGGTTTGTTGACTTAACAGCTCGTCCGTCGAAGATTGTGGGTACTAACCCAAGAACATTGTAAGTTAATGTTGCCAGATTGTTTAATCCTAAATCTATGGCAGCTACTCTCTGATTAACTTGTAAAGGCTGTTCTAACTTTTCATATACCACCTCGACAACATAACAACCTACTTTGGGAACAATCCGAATTTCCAGAATCGAGGTGACTTTTGAGGGCAACCAAATATTAGTCCCAGAGGGGCGAGCATATCCTTTTTTTAAGGCTCTTTTGCTGACAGCTTGACAATTAAATACAACTACATAGCGCCCGTCTTCTCTTTTTCGCTTTCTTGAACCTTTATAATAAGGGATTTTCGGTGTGGCTTTAAATTTAGTTGGGTCTTCCCGATAGTTTCTGTGCGCCATATCGTAGCTAGTCCATGCTTTGAGGACTAAGCCGATCGTGCTTTGTGCTACCTTTGCCGGCAGTGCTTTGTAATCAGGACTTGTTTTTAGCTCGCGATCGACAGCCAGAGCGTTTGTTTGTTGGCTGGCGAAAAAGTTTTGACGGTAGATGTAGTTAGCGCTGTTGTAAAGATTTTTGCACAGCCAAGACAGTCGATCGGCTTCTCGATAAAACCTATGGTTTGGTTTAAGGACGTGCCTTTCGACTAACTGCATAATCGGTATATATACTTTATTTCTTTATTTCAAGATGATACACTGTATTTCGGAGCGTGTCAATCTTTTAATTTCTGGAAAAATTGACGTTACAAGTAAATAAAGGACTATAAAGTAAGCAAAGTTTTGTAATACCCTCGTTGTTGCAGGTTTCCATGTCAATTCGTCAAGTTTTCGAGCAATCCATTGAAATTCGCGCTGCTGCTACCTTGGTGGAGCGCTGTATAGTCGATCGCACTTTGATGCACAAGTGGCTCAATCCCCTGCTGCGCTGCGATCCCGATGGCGAATGGGATACGGCTGTAGGAAGTCGCAGCTTATTTATCATAAAAATTCCCGTTTTGCAACCCACTTTAGAGAGTGTGGTGTTGGAGCGACAACCCGGTTTAATTGTGTGGGGGTTTGACGGATTTTTCAAAGGATGCGATCGCTGGGAATGCCAGCCCCAAATCCAAGGAACTCTCTTGATTAACCGCTTTGAATTTCAAATTCCCAATCCTTTAATTAGATTTGGTTTCAATCGCTTTGCAGCCCCTTGGACGCAGAAAGATATGAAAGACCAACTCCGCCGGCTCAAACGGGTAGCCGAGCAATTATCTCAAAAAATGAGTAATGGGTAAGGGATAATGGGTAATTGGTAATGAGTAATTGGTAATACCTGAAAACTAAGAGCTAATAGGAAAAAAAGCACCAATTCCCAATTCCCAATTCCCAATTCCCAATTCCCAATTCCCAATTCCCAATTCCCAATTCCCAATTCCCAATTCCCTGCAACTTCAGTTATTTACTTCGCACTTCCCGATGAATTGGGCTGACAAATCATTTGTCTCGCCGAATTCACGGCTTGGTTTGCCGTATTTTGCAAAGCCGGGGAATTCTGATACAAAGCTTGCACATCTTGCACATCTTTAATCACTCGTTCGTAGATAACCATCGCTTGATTGCCGTCAACTTCTAAGGCCGCAGGGCTGTAATTTTGCATCACTTCAATCAGCGATATTTTGCCATCTTGGGAAGCTGCGACTAAAGCATCGCGCAGTGCGGGAACGCTTTGCAGCCTAGCAGTCGGCGCATAAGCAACCTCGCCCAATTGTTTGAAAACAATTTCCCCAAAATAAGTAGTTGCCAGCCGCGCTACTAATTGGGAATCTAAAGGCACTTCTCGCGTCAATATTTCGCGCACCGACTCGGGAGTTTGTTTCGCAAGATTCAGAACGCTTTGCAGTTGAGATGAAGCTTTGCCAGTTTGTACAAAGCTTTGCAAGTCGCTCATCGGTAATGTTACGTCAACAGCACCGTATTTTACGGTAACATTATCTAATGCAAAGGCTTTGCCGCTGCTGAGGAATACTGCACTTGTTCCCAGCAAAAGCGCCAAACCTAATGATAAAGACTTTGACATTCTTTTGGTTAAATGGGCTGACAGCGGTTGCATTCTATTGAGATAACCTTGTTGAAACTGAAAGTTCATGAGTTTGTGCCTCTTTACGTCAAAATACTTTTTCGATCGATCGTCTGTGCGGGTATCAGTCGGGAAAGTGGACTTGGGAGTTCCGTAAATGACCTATGATTTTACAGTCATGTCAAGCAAATTTAACCTATCAAAAGATATGTGTCAATCGAGCGCTTATATGTTATAACAATACGGGCAATAATTTTATATAGCTTTGCAAAACTTATAAAAGCGACATTTTGCCGTCGGGCAGCAGTTTATTGAGTGTCGCTTTCATGTCTTGTAGTGTGCGATCGATACTAAACTTAAGTTCACATATCCCGATCGAGCCGATCGAGCAATTGGCGAATTATAGCAGCATCCTCAGCATTCGGAGCATTTTTCAGGTATAGTTCCAAATCGTGGCGCGCCTCGGTCAAGCGGCCAACTTGATAGTAGAGAATTCCGCGATCGCGCCGTTCCCCCAGCGCATCAGGAAACAGCAGCAAAATCCGTTCGATCGCCAAAAGTACCCTCAAAGCATCTCGCTGTTGCAAGTAAATTGCCTTCAGATTTCCCAGCATTCGCCCCAACAAATGTCGGCGAGTTACCGGGGCGAGAAAAGCCGACTGCAATTCCATCGGTTGACCGTAAATTTGAGAAAGTCTGGCTTGACAGTCTTCATAAAATAATATCTCGCCGCCGTTAAACGCATCAACAAAAATACCAGCATCTTCAAAATCCGGTCTAATTAAAAAATGTCCCGGCATCCCAATTCCCACCATCGGAAAATCAATGCGCTTAGCAACCTCCAAATAAACCAAAGATAAAGAGATCGGAATGCCAGTACGCCGATCGATCACTTGATTCAAAAAGCTATTGCGGGGGTCGTAATAATCAGCATCATTGCCCGTAAACTGCAAATCTTCGTATAAATAGCGATTAATAGTTTGAATGATCCGCAGCGGATAATTCTGTGCCGGCAGCCGATCGC
This sequence comes from Microcoleus sp. N3A4, assembly GCF_036701805.1. Classification (NCBI taxonomy): domain Bacteria; kingdom Bacillati; phylum Cyanobacteriota; class Cyanophyceae; order Oscillatoriales; family Microcoleaceae; genus Microcoleus; species Microcoleus sp. N3A4. The sequence goes on along the minus strand of NZ_JAUBRJ010000015.1, from coordinate 116,166 downwards.
GCACTTCATCTGCGATCGTGTCGAGAGCATTTAGATACTCGTCTGGGTCGAAATTTGGGTATTCTTCCAAAGCAATGTAAAGGGCAGCTTTCGCCAGGTCGATCGAGCCATCCGGCTGATTTATTTCTTGATAAAAGAGTTGTCGGGCGATCGGAAAATCCATATTTATGATTGATTAATTTTTAATTTACATTCTGTACCAAATCATGAACAGGCTTTCTGGCCTGTTCCACGAACAGGCTTTCTGGCCTGTTCCACAACACATATTATTCGGTTAAAACAGGCATTTTTTGCAGTATAATTAACTTTTTTTTATCGTAACACAGGCATTTTTTTTTGTGGAACAGGCCAGAAAGCCTGTTGCAGATTTTTGTAGTATAATTAACCTTTTTTCTGGTAATACAGGCATTTTTTCTTGTGGAACAGGCCAGAAAGCCTGTTGCAGATTTTTGTAGTATAATTAACCTTTTTTCTGGTAATACAGGCATTTTTTCTTGTGGAACAGGCCAGAAAGCCTGTTGCAGCTTTTGGTAGTATAATTAATTTTTTTCTGCTAATAAAGGCATTTTTTCTTGTGGAACAGGCCAGAAAGCCTGTTGCCTAATAAATATTAAAAACAGTGCATCATTTAAATTATAGTATACTATAATTTTTTTCATCTAAATCAGCCACTATTTTTAATAAAGCTTCACGAATTTTTTTCTATCGAGCCAGCTTGACGTGAACGCCATCCGATGTCAAATGAACTTTCAAATCCCGTGACTTTTACCAATCACCCAACTGCGGCGAAAAATCCGAGCCAAAGTCGATTCTTCCAAAGCAAAATAGATAGGGCGGCCGTGAGGACAAGTGCGCGGATTGCGAGTTTGCTGCCATTCATCCAACAAACTTTGCATTTGCAAAAGACTCAAAGGAGTACCGTTTTTCATAGCACTGCGGCAAGCCGTAGCAACTTGAGCCGCTTGCAAATCTGCGACTTTACTGAGTTCAAAAAGCGCATCCGCACAGTCATCTCGATCGGCTAACAATTCAGGAACTTCGCGGGCAGCCCATAGCTGTTCGCCAAAAGTTTCTACTTTCAAACCCAAGCGGGATAAATTCTCAATTTGCAGCGCCGATAATTGACTGAGAATTACTGGTTTTTCTAGACATTTTAGCTGCCAAGCCGCGCACAATTGCTCGTACAAAACGCGCTCGTGAGCGATGTGCTGTTCTATCAACCACATTCCACTGGAATGTTCCGCAACAATGTAAGTATTGTGAATTTGAGCGATCGCCCTCAATTCCATCAATCCTACTTTATGAGCTTTTTCCTGTTCCCCGCCGCCATCATTCTGGCGACCAGAAATCCCGACACTGTAAGCACTTTTTTGTTCCGATGCCTTCAGCAATAGTCCGACTCGATCGGGAATTGGGGCAGCCAGCAAAACCTCATCATTCAGGTGCAAAGCCCGAGCAATTGCCGCGCTAACTTGTGCTTGCCAAAAAGCCGGATCGTGGAGATAAATTTCCACTTTAGCCGGGTGGCGGTTCCAATCAATTTCCGAGGGGGAGATTTGCAGGTGAACAAAACAGACTGGATAGCGATCGCGCGGACAAGTGCGGGCAAAGGCGCTGAGAATAGTTTGCTCTAATTCGGGCGATCGCACAACTCGCCGGTTCACCCCAACTTTCACCCAATCCGGCCGCCTGCGGTGACAGCGATCGGGCAAACCAATTACTAACTCCAAACACTGGGAATTGGGCATTTGGAATTGGGAACTGGCAACTGGTAATTGGTAATTGGGCTTGATTGTAGCTCCAACAAGTTGAGTTTCTATCAATAAAGTTGCTGCTTGATTATTTTCAGGACTCGCAGGCAAATCTAACTTTAAATACTGCAAATCGCTCGATCGCACACCGCGCACAAATTGAGGTAAAAGTTGTTCCGCTGTGCTACCAGGAGTTACGTGCAAACAAGGCGTGTTTCCTTGACGCAACTGCCAATTAACGTGCGGGTGACAAATAGCAATTTGCTGAATGATTGATTGGATCGATCGCATTTGCTGTGTAGGCGACAAAAAACTGCGGCGCACAGGCCAATTCCCAAACAAATTATCAACAGTCACCACCGTACCCGGAGCGATCGCCGCTGTTTCCACCTCCACAGCAACGCCCGCGTTATTGTAAACCACCCGCCAGCCCGATCGAGCATTTTCAACTCCCCCCTTGTTAAACGATGAGCTGGGGGGGGTTTCCGCAGACTCTCGATTTTCCCAAAAATCACCCAATCCCAAATCATTCGATCGGCTCAAAACCTCCAAACAGCCCAACTGAGCTAAACTGTGCAAAGCTTCCCCGCGAAATCCCAAAGTAGCAATTTTGTAAAGGTCTGCTTCAGTGGTAATTTTGCTGGTACTGTGGGGCGAAGCTGCCTGCTGCAAATTTTCCAAATCCATTCCCGTACCATTATCTGCAACTTGCACCCGCCACTGTTCCGGCCAGACAGAAACAACGATGCGAGTTGCGCCTGCATCCAGAGAATTTTCAACTAATTCTCGTACCGCTGCGGCGATCGAGTCAATCACTTCGCCTGCGGCAATTAAATTGATAACTTCTGTGGGTAAGGTTTGAATAGTAACTGACATCAGATTTTTAGCATTTCGTTAATTCAATTCTACTTGATTCTGCAAATCGCTACACAGTATTAGGACTTACGCTCTCAAAGCTAGTTTCTTAGAAAAACAGTCCTGGACGCAACTGTCACAATCCAATGGACTCGTAGGGTATGTCAGGCAAAGTTCTCAAATGATTATCGAGGATTTCGAGAGCTGACCGAGAATTTCAAAGGTGGTACCCGCCACGCGATTTATCCGTGGAATCAATCCAAAATCTAAAATCTCAAATCCTCAAGCCCCCGACTCGATCCGTGGGGTCAATCCAAAATCTAAAATCTAAAATCTAAAATCGAATGACGCACCTTACTATATATGACAGTTGCGTCCAGGACTGAAAAGTATTGTTCGATCGCAAGATATAGCCTTTCTCAAAAAGATGAGGTATGACTGACAGCTTACATAACCACCCAAACTAAGAGGGCTGAAGCCCAACAACGTCCGCGAATCTTTCTGAGAACCGCTATATCTACTCATCAACCAAGTCTCTGAGGCTGAGCGAGAAAGTCCTAAGTACATATCTTCCTACCTACTTAAACTCATCGGCTCAAGCCATGCTTTTCGGCAAGCGGATGTAAAAAGTTGTTCCTTTTTCATCCCCCGACTCATAAGTAATTTCCCCTTTGTGAGCATCAACGATTGACTTAACAATCGCCGTTCCCAACCCAGTACCCGTCCGCTTGCCATAAGTCACAAAAGGTTCAAATAAGTTTTCCTTAATTGCCTCTGGAATGCCCGGGCCGTTATCGTAAATGCTAATTTCTGCCCACTCCTCACTTTGTGTCACAATAATCTCTACTCGCCCCCCGCGCCCCCCAAAAGCTTCAGCAGCATTCCCAACTAAATTTTGCAAAACACGCAAAATTTTATTTTCGTCTGCTTCCACTATCACTTCTGTCACCCGTAACACCAAATCTACTTTTGCCGCCTCAAAATAAACTCTGTTCAACCTTTCAAACTGCTGCAACGTCTGGATTAGATTAACTGGTTTTTTATGTAATACAGAATTGCCGCGCGAAAATTCTAATACTTCTTCAGCCATCCCCAACATTCGCTGAACCTGCAATTGAATAAGTTCGCACCACTCCTGAGTTTCCTCATCCGGGTGCATTTCTTTGAGCATTTCGCTGGAGAGTTTAATTCCCGTAAAAGGATTTTTGAAATCGTGAATAATTGTACTCACCATTTCTCCTACCAATACCATTTTTTGTCTGTGTACGAACTGGCTAACATATTGATCCGTGGTATCACGCAAATTTTTTGTAATGAAACTAAACATTTGCAGTACCGCACTGCCTTTAGCAAACTGGAGAGTTGCTATCAGTTCTTCCCGACCTATTTTTGCCAAAGTCGAGCCGCTAACTGCCACAGCTCTAGCACTGCGAGGCTCTCCGTCTAAAACTCCGAGTTCGCCAAAATAATCGTCGGGCTTAGCGATAGCAACAGTTTGATATTTATTGTTTTCAATCCGCTTGCTAAACTCGACTTCACCTTCTAAAACTAGATATAAAAAATCCGCTGTTTCTCCTTCTTCAAAAACCAGCGTTTCCTCAGCAAAACTCTCTACTACAGCTATTTGGCAAAGGTGAGCAGCTTGCTCTGGTTCAAAATAAGACATAAATCGATGAGATGCCAGATCCATGTTAAAATACCTGAGACTTAATTTAAACAGTTTCTTTCTTCTATTTTCGCCGATCGGGATCGATGCGTTAATAAGATACAATGCTGCTTTAATCTGCCTCTATTTTCTGACATCCCAGGCTTGGACGCAAGGATCTGGGTGGGGATGCAGAGCCAGACTAGCATAGCAGCACCAGCAATCTCACCAAAATTCTCAGTTTATTGACTAAAATACATAAATGTTGTACAATTATTCAGATTAAAATTGGATGTGCGGGCGGGTTCTCCGGGCAGCCTCAGAAGATTTTAACTGTAGAGAGATGGTGTAATTTAAATGCCGATCGACCGAGTTTGCAAAAATTAACACTCACCAGATAAAACGATCGCAGCATTCTGCCCGCCAAAGCCAAAACTTAAACAAACTGCATTTCTCACAATAGCCGATCGCGCACAGCGAACAAAATCTAATTCAAACCCCGGTTTTTTGATTCCAACGCAAGGCGGCAACATCCGATCTTTAATACTCATCAAACAAAAAGCCGCGCCCAAAGCTCCCGAAGCTCCCAAAGTATGACCCGTAGCCCCCTTAGTCGAACTAACAGCAACTCCTCGGTGAAATAACTTCTCAATTAACAGTGCTTCGTGTCGGTCATTTAACTCAGTTGCAGTACCGTGAGCGTGAATAAAATCTATATCAACCGCTGCTAAATTACTGTGTTTCAAACATTGATTTACCGCCGCGATCGCACTTTTACCCCCCAACTCTGGCGCATGAGCATGAAAAGCATCATTTGTCAAGCCAAAACCGGAAACTCGACCGTAGATTTTAGCGCCGCGACGCCTTGCCAACTGGGCCGATTCTAATACAAATAAAGCCCCGCCTTCACCGAGTACAAAGCCTTCCCGACTTTCGTCAAACGGATAGCACCCAGCGTTTGCCAAAGCACCCATCCGGTTAAATCCAGCCACAGTCAGCGGTGTAATTGGCGCTTCCACAGCACCTGCGATCGCCCGCTGACACTCACCAGTGCGGATTAAATCAACAGCGCGGGCGATCGACCAAATACCCGTCGCGCAAGCAGCCATCGGCGCCAGCACCGGCCCCGTCGAGCCAATTGCCCTCGCCGCCGCGATCGCCCCCATGTGAGGCAAAAAATTCACGAATCGGTCATCGGGAATTGGGAATTGGGAATTGGGAATTGGGAATCGGTAATTGGGAATTGGGAATTGGGAATCGGTAATTGACAATTCTCTTTCCTCTTCCTTCTCCCCTCTTCCAACTTCGGTCTTCCTTCTTCCAACTTCGGTCTTCCTTCCCGGCGTTACATCCGTTACATCCTGTACAGTGTTCGTTGCCGAACTTCCTTCTCTTGCCAAAAGTTCCAAATTTGCCTGGAAACCTCGGCTAGAACCGATCGCAATCCCGCAATCGGGCAAAGGCAAAGTCAAATTAGCATCTTGCAAAGCATCTGCCAAAACCTGCCGAATTAAAGTTATTAAATCCGCAGGTTTTGTGCCAATTAAAGCCAAAGGTCGCGGTTCAATTTTCAGAAAAGGTTGATGTTCCCGAATTCCCGACTCTCCAGACAGCAGTCTTTTCCAGCTAGTTTCCAGAGTGCCTAAACTCGAAACCAGACCAATTCCCGTAACCACAACATCCATTCACTAATGACTAATAACTGATGACTAATGACTAATCACTAATCACTAATCACTAATCACTAATGACTAATGACTAATGACTAATGACTACTGACTACTGACTACTGACTACTGAACAGCCTTAAAATTTTCCAAACCCTGAGTAACCGTAGCCTTATCAATGCGATCGCCCGCTTCAATCTTATCAACAACATCCATCCCTTGCTTCACGTAGCCAAAAACCGCATAGCTGCCGTCCAAAAACGGCACATCGGTCAAAGTAAAGTAAAACTGAGAAGAAGCCGAATCAGGACTCTGCGATCGAGCCATAGCCACAGCCCCGCGACTGTGCATCAACACGGGTTTCTCCTTAACCCCAGCTTCTTCTAGCGTTTTGCTGTAAGTCGGATTTGCAGCACCTTTAGCTTTAATTTCCAGAGGAATCCTGCGTTCGGTAGAAGTTTTCGGGTCAATAAAACCGCCAGTTCCCAGCCGCGCCGTAGGGAATTTAGGGTCTTTACCCTGGGGGTCGCCGCCCTGAACTACAAAAGGCTGAGGTTCCCGGACGACTCGGTGAAAAACCAATCCGTCGTAGACACCTTTCTGAACCAAATCGACAAAATTGCCCGCAGTAATTGGCGCATTTGTGCCGTCGAGTTCGATCGTAATTGGAGCACCTTTAACCGTCATCACCACCGTTGCTTTTCCTTCCAAGCGTGGCAAATTGCTGAATTGCGAACTCGCCGCCACAGCAGCAGGAGACGGAGACGGAGACAAAGAAATATTTTCACCCGACGGCTGATTCGGTGTCGGAGTCGAGTTCGTAGCCGGGGAACTACCGCATCCCCCAACAAACAACGCACCAATTATTAAAAGTGAGAACAACCACCGCTGAATTTTGATTTGCATTTGCATTTGTATTTTCACTTTGAGTCAATTACGGACTTTGCAACTAAAGATTTTAATTCAATAGTCCGAACTGTTTTTAGATCGAGCGTCTGAAACCCGCGATTTTCCTTGGATAGCGAACTTGCCTGATCGCCTTGAAACCCTTATTCTACGGTTGGCAATCAAAAACTATCCGAAGTATTGTTAATTGATAGATTCAAAAATTGGTAACGGGCTTACTCGCAGATCGATCTTTTTCACTTACCAGGTAGGTAAGGTGCGCGGCCCGGCGCACCCTACGAGACATTACCAATCGAAAATCGAAAATCGAAAATCTCTAAAGTCCTTCTAGGGGAACTTGCAAAAATCGAGCCAATTCGGCCGCTTGATTTTCCACTTCCGACAAAGCAATCGGCTGTCCGACTCTAGTCAGGGAAAACTGACGGCGGTCTTTGAGCTTCAGATAAATACTGCGGCGGGGACTGAGACCTTCTTTAATGTCCACCCGCACAGATTGCACGTCCGATGTCTTGCAAGTAAAATCAAATTTGCGGTTTTTGCCGGGAAATCCCCAGCGAAAAATCCGAATGTTACCAGTTTTTCGATCGAACTCGTTGTAACCGCCGCCGACATCCCAGAGAACAGTCAGCCACAGGTAAAGCGCCAACAGCACGCCGCAGACACCGTAGAAACCCATCGCGATGCCTTGGGGGATGAAAATGAGATGAGTCGGGTCAGCAAAAGGCAGCAGGTTAACGTGCAAGTAGCTGGAAAGACCCGACAGCAGGAAACCAGTCCCTCCAATGGTGACAATCGTCCCCCACCAGTAATTGCTGAAGCGGCGGGAACCCACAACCGGATAGCGCAGGACAGGATCGATCGAGGTCGTTGTTTTTGCAGTCATAAAATTAAACAGCCTTAAAGCCAAATCTTAATTCAATTAGCCCACCTCAGTCACGCTTCGCTAACGCGATCGCGACAGACAGATCCGCATTCTGTATCAATTCCTGCTAATTATGTTGAAAAATTCTGAACTTCTAATATATAGTTATGTTAACTTAATTAGAAACCTTGGTCTTTTAACAAGCAAAAGGATTTTACCCCAATGACAATCGCAGTCGGACGCGCCCAGAACGAAAGAGGCATCTTTGATGTCCTCGACGACTGGCTCAAACGCGATCGCTTCGTCTTCGTAGGCTGGTCTGGCATCCTGCTATTCCCCTGCGCCTACCTAGCCATCGGTGGCTGGTTAACAGGCACCACCTTCGTCACCTCCTGGTACACCCACGGTTTGGCAAGCTCCTACCTCGAAGGAGCCAACTTCCTCACCGTAGCAGTCTCCACCCCAGCCAACAGCCTCGGACACTCCCTGCTGTTCCTGTGGGGCCCCGAAGCACAGTGGGACTTCACCCGCTGGTTCCAACTCGGCGGCCTGTGGACATTTGTCGCCCTCCACGGCGCTTTCGCACTTATAGGCTTCTGCCTGCGTCAGATCGAAATCTCCCGTTTGGTAGGCATCCGCCCCTACAACGCCCTAGCATTCACAGGCCCGATAGCCGTGTTTGTTTCGGTATTCCTGCTTTACCCCTTGGGTCAATCAGGCTGGTTCTTCGCCCCCAGTTTCGGCGTCGCAGCAATTTTCCGCTTCCTGCTATTCCTGCAAGGCTTCCACAACTGGACGCTCAACCCCTTCCACATGATGGGCGTTGCAGGCATCTTGGGCGGCGCGCTGCTGTGCGCCATCCACGGTGCAACCGTAGAAAACACCTTGTTTGAAGACGGCGACGGTGCTAACACCTTCCGCGCCTTCAACCCAACTCAGTCAGAAGAAACCTACAGTATGGTCACAGCCAACCGTTTTTGGTCGCAAATCTTCGGAATTGCCTTCTCCAACAAGCGCTGGTTGCACTTCTTCATGCTGTTCGTGCCCGTCACAGGCTTGTGGATGAGCTCCATTGGCATCGTCGGTTTAGCCTTAAACCTGCGCGCTTATGATTTCGTATCCCAAGAATTGCGCGCTGCTGAAGATCCTGAGTTTGAAACGTTCTACACTAAGAACATTCTGCTTAACGAAGGCATTCGTGCTTGGATGGCTCCTACCGACCAACCCCACGAAAACTTCATCTTCCCTGAAGAAGTTCTGCCTCGCGGTAACGCACTTTAAAAAAATCAGGATTTGGATTTCAGATTAATTTAATTTTTTTTAATTGAAATTGAAATCCAAATCCCTATTCCCCGGCGCAGGCGCGGTACTCCCGTGCCCTACTGGGGAACAAAAAAACCCAAAATCCAAAATCTAAAATCGTTGGAGGTTCTACCGCGTGGTAACGCTCTCTAATTCTTACGCAAGCGGTCGCGACCAAGAATCCTCCGGGTTCGCTTGGTGGTCTGGCAACGCTCGTTTGATCAATCTTTCCGGCAAACTGCTCGGCGCCCACGTCGCTCACGCCGGTTTGATCGTGTTCTGGGCCGGTGCAATGACTTTATTTGAAGTCGCTCACTTTATCCCAGAAAAGCCCATGTACGAACAGGGCTTAATCTTGATGCCCCACATCGCTACTTTGGGTTGGGGCGTCGGCCCCGGCGGTGAAGTCACGGATATCTTCCCGTTCTTCGTAGTCGGCGTTCTTCACTTGATTTCATCTGCTGTTCTCGGTTTGGGCGGCATTTATCACGCCGTTCGCGGCCCGGAAGTTCTCGAAGAATATTCTTCATTCTTCGGCTACGACTGGAAAGACAAGAACCAGATGACCAATATCATCGGCTATCACCTGATTTTATTGGGTGGCGGTTGCTTGCTGCTGGTGGCTAAGGCCATGTTCTTCGGCGGTGTCTATGACACTTGGGCTCCGGGCGGCGGCGACGTGCGTATCATCACCAACCCCACTCTCAACCCGGCTGTGATCTTTGGCTACTTGACTCGCTCTCCTTTTGGTGGCGAAGGCTGGATAGTCAGCGTGAACAACATGGAAGACATCATCGGCGGTCACATCTGGCTGGGCCTGATTTGTATCGCTGGCGGTGTTTGGCACATCTTGACCAAGCCTTTCGGCTGGGCTCGCCGCGCCTTAATCTGGTCTGGCGAAGCTTACCTGTCTTACAGCTTGGGCGCTTTGTCCCTGATGGGATTCATCGCTTGCTGCTTTGTCTGGTTTAACAACACCGCTTACCCTAGCGAATTCTACGGCCCGACGGGCCCGGAAGCTTCTCAAGCGCAAGCTTTGACCTTCCTGATCCGCGACCAACGCTTGGGTGCTAACGTCGGTTCTGCACAAGGCCCCACAGGTCTGGGTAAATACCTGATGCGCTCTCCTACTGGCGAAATCATTTTCGGCGGTGAAACGATGCGTTTCTGGGATTTCCAAGGCCCTTGGTTGGAACCCTTGCGCGGTACTAACGGTTTGGACTTGAACAAAATCAAGAATGACATTCAGCCTTGGCAAGCTCGCCGCGCGGCTGAGTACATGACTCACGCTCCTTTGGGTTCTTTGAACTCTGTGGGCGGTGTGGCGACTGAAGTTAACTCGTTTAACTTCGTGTCTCCGCGTTCTTGGTTGTCTTGTTTCCACTTTGTGATGGGATTCTTCTTCTTGGTCGGCCACTTGTGGCACGCGGGTCGCGCTCGCGCGGCTGTCGCTGGCTTTGAGAAGGGTATCGATCGCGAAAATGAAGCGGTACTTTCTATGCCTACCTTAGACTAATCGATCGAATTTATTCCTGATTTGATTGTCTAATCGAAAAAAGCTCTTGCTTAACGGCAGGAGCTTTTTTTCGATCGAATATCTAGAAAAAGCTGCGGATTGTCGATCGACCTTTCTCGCTCGCGGGCTAACAGCAGATACAATTCTAGACGCAGAAACCAGGTTTGGTTTCTGAGTCAACCTTTTGAATTCAATGCTGTTTCTTTCAGTAAGCTGCTTTCTGAGAGAGTTTTTGCCTCCAGGACTGATACCAAATCCGGGGAAAGCTACCCCTTTTATGATTCGGCGGTTGAAACCTTTTAACCTCAAACTCAAATGTGGCGAAGCGCCGATCGTTTGAATTCGAGGTTAAACTGCACAAACTTTCGTCCGCTTCCGCAGACAAGCCAGATCGAGGGGGTATTTAAGCCGGATTTGCATGAGATATTTCGGCGCGACATTCATCGGTGGCGGTGAATAAATCTGCAAGTCTTGAAACTTGACAATTTTAATCAGTTCGGGTAAAGAGCTTGCAAGGCAGGCGCTACAAAGTTTATATTTAAAGGACAAAAGTTTTAATCCCACATAATTAAAAGTTGCAATGGTTAAGTTGCAGTTTGAAGGCAGCTCGCTAGCGGTGCAAAACTAATCGACGATCGCCATCAGGATATTCATATTTTATTAAATAGCTGTGCTTGCCGAATTTTGTAACACGCACAAAACTTTTCAGCCGCTTACTGTTATTGCTGGGAAACCAAAAGATCAATAATGGACTCATTAAAAATCCAAAATGTCAAGGTGAGGTACGATCGAGAAAATTTGCTCGATCGCATCGCAAACCGCATTCGCCGCTCTCTAGAACTGCCAGAAATTCTGAGCGCAACAGCAGCGGAAGTTCAATCGTTCTTGGGAACAGACAGAGTAAAAATCTACAAGTTTCATAGCGACGGCAGCGGTGAAGTGATTGCCGAATCAATTAACGGCAACCGCTTGCCATCCCTATTGGGACTGCATTTTCCAGCAGACGATATTCCCCCTCAAGCCCGGGAACTGTTCGCGCAAGTACAGGTGCGATCGATCGTCGATATAGATTCCGGGCTGCTAGGGCAAAGTCCCCGCCGCGATGCGGTTTCGGGCCAACTGCTGCCCGACGAAGTGCGCTTTCGGGCGATCGACCCCTGCCACGCTGAATACTTGACGGCACTCGGCGTCAAGGCTTCCTTGGTAGTACCAATTTTTCACGGCGAAGAATTCTGGGGGTTGTTGGTATCTCACCACTCCGAGTCCCGGAGCGTGCAAGAACACGAACTGCAAGGCGTTCAGATGGTGGCAGATCAGCTTGGCGTCGCCATAGCCCAATCAACCCTCCTCGCCCGATCCCAGGCGAAAGCTCAGCGGGAAACTTCCGTCAACCGGGTAGCCACAGCCCTTCACTCCCAGCCGGCGATTGAACTGCAAACAGCTTTGGCAGAATCTGTAGCTGCACTACACGCAGTCGGCGGCAGGCTGTGCATTTTCGACAGCAGCAAGGTTACGAGTTTAGTGCCCTATTCGGATAACTTCACTCGGGAACTCAAAGTCTACACTTGTGGCCCAGGGCCGAAGATGGAAATTTCGGCAAAATACCCGCAGGTAGAGCAATACAGCGTCTGGCACGAATATTTTAAATCCGGCGAACAACAGGTTTGGGCAATTCCCGACTTGTACCAAATTAGCAGTTTGAGAAGCCTGCAACCTGCATTTCGATCGACTAAAATTCGGAGCATTTTAATCGTACCGCTCAGAAGCCGCCAGCAAATATTCGGTTACTTGAGCATTTTTCGAGAAGAATTTGACACCGAAACTCTCTGGGCCGGAAAGTTTGATGGCGACGGACGGCTCGCCCAATCTCAGATATCTTTTGAAGCGTGGAAAGAGTCAAAAACTGCCCAAATTCGCGAATGGAAGGCTGAAGAAATTGAATTAATACAAACTTTTGGGAGCCACTTTGCTAATGCAATTAACCACTACCAACTCCACCAAAAAATAGACGCACTTAACGCTAATTTAGAAAACAAAGTTCAAGAGCGCACGGCTCAACTGCAGCAGTTGACGCAACAGCAGCGAGTGCTGTTTGAAGTGGTAGCAAAAATGCGGAAATACCTCGAATTGAACAAGATTTTTAGCACGATGTCCCAGGAAGTGCGGCGCGCTTTAAATGCAGATCGAGTTGGGATTTACCGCTTCGATCCTGCATCGAAATTTAACGACGGCGAATTTGTTGCCGAAGATGTTTTGCCAGATTTTATGTCAGCAATGGCAGTCAAAGTGCACGATCGCTGTTTTGGAGAAAAGTACGCCAATCTCTACTCTCAGGGGCGAGTTCACGCCATGTCCGACATTAGAGAGGCCGGACTGCAAGATTGCTTTCGGAAAATATTGGAGCAATTTCAGGTCAAAGCTACTTTAGTTGCACCCGTCATGAAAGACAACGACCTTTGGGGGTTGCTGTGCGTGCACCAGTGTTCGGCTCCCCGCAACTGGGAATCTTCCGAAATTAAGTTTGCTACCCAAATTTCAGCTCAGCTCAGCATCGCGCTAGAACAAGCAGACTTGCTCGCTCAAACCAAACAGCAAGCAGTTGATTTGCAGCGGGCCGCCGAGCAGCAGCGGATACTGTTTGAGGTAGTTGCTAAAATTAGACAATCTCTCGATTTAGATACAATTTTTTGCACGACAACTACAGAACTGCGGCGGATTTTAAATGCAGACAGAGTTGGGGTTTATCGCTTCGATCCAGGTTCAAACTTTAATGAAGGCAAATTTATTACTGAAGATGTTTTGCCAGGTTTTTGTTCGGCAATGGATGTGAAAATTCGCGATTGGTGTTTTGGCGAAAACTATGCGAATAAATACAGTCAGGGACAAATTAAAGTGCTGGCAGACACCGACAGTGCGGGACTCTCAGACTGCTACGCTGCTATTTTAGCTCAATTTCAAATTAGAGCTCAGGTGATTATGCCACTGATGAATGGCAGCGAACTTTGGGGCTTGCTGTGCGTGCACCAGTGCGACGGTTCGCGCAATTGGAACACTTCGGAAATCCAGTTTGCTACGCAAGTCGGATCTCAGTTGAGCGTAGCATTAGAACAAGCAGATTTGCTCGCTCAAACGCAGCAGCAAACGATCGATCTGCAGTGGACCGCCGAGCAACAGCGAATACTGTTTGAAGTGGTGGCCAAGATTCGAGAATCTCTCGATATCAACGCGATTTTTAAGACTGCAACCCAAGAAGTTTGTCAGTTTATCCAAGTGGATAGAATTGCTGTCTATCGCTTTAATCCTGATTGGGGTGGGCAATATGTTGCCGAGTTTGTGAAAGATGGCTGGATAAAATTGGTAGGGGAAGGTATAAATACGGTTGGGCAAGATACTTATTTGCAGGAAAACCGAGACGGCAGATATCTCAATAATGAAACTCTAGCAGTTGATGATATATATCAAGCTTGTCACTCGGAGTCTGTTGTCGGTATTTTAGAGCAATTTCAGGTGAAGGCTTATGCGATAGCGCCGATTTTTGTAGGACAAGAACTTTGGGGCTTGCTGACAGCATATCAACATTCTGGAACCCGCTGCTGGGAAAGTTCAGAAGTTAAGTTTTTAGCTCAGATTGCCAATCAGTTAGGCGTAGCTATCCAACAAGCCGATTTGCTGGCTCAAACCAGACGCCAAGCAGAACAAATCGCTCAAAATTTAAAGGATTTGCAGCAAACTCAAGCTCAATTGATTCAGACTGAAAAAATGTCGGGTTTGGGGCAACTGGTGGCCGGCATTGCTCACGAAATTAATAATCCAGTTAATTTTATTTACGGCAATCTAAATCACGCTACTGAATATGCTGAGAGCTTGCTGAGTTTGCTGGAACTTTATCAGCAGCAATATCCCGATTCTAGTCCTGAAATTGACAAATGGACAGAAGAGATTGACTTGGAGTTCCTGCGACAAGATTTGCCTAAATTGCTATGGTCTATGAAGGTGGGAGCCGATCGCATCCGTCAAATAGTTCTGTCTTTGAGGAATTTCTCTCGTCTTGACGAAAGTCAAATGAAGGCGGTTGATATTCACGAGGGCATTGACAGTACGCTGTTAATTTTACAGCACAGGCTGAAATCTAATGCGGATAGTGTAAACATTGTGGTAGTTAAAGAATACGGCACTTTGCCTATGGTTGAGTGTTATGCCGGACAGTTAAATCAGGTGTTTATGAATGTCATCGGGAATGCGATCGATGCTTTGGAATCGGACAAGTTGCTCGATCGCGAATCTGTGACTCCTCAAATTAAAATCTCTACTGCTGTCGGTCAACTTAAGGGCAATGTTCCTAGCGCGGTGATTCGGATTTCTGACACCGGCCCGGGAATTTCGGAATCGATGAGACAACGCATATTTGACCCTTTTTTCACGACTAAGCCGGTGGGAAAAGGTACTGGATTGGGACTATCAATTAGTTACCAAATTGTGGTAGATAAACACGGCGGCGTTTTCAAATGCAATTCGGAATTGGGGAAAGGTACTGAGTTTGCGATCGAGATTCCGCTCCGACAGCAGTCATGAGTCATCAGTCAACAGTCAACAGTCATCAGTCATCAGTCATCAATCATCAGTCAACAGTCATCAGTCATCAGTCATCAGTCAACAGTCAACAGTCATCAATCATCAGTCAACAGTCAACAGTCACGGACGGTGTAACCGGAATTGATATCAATATCTAGTCAACGCCAGCGTTGAGCATTAGTAAGAAATATTATTTATTGCTAATTGTCTGTCAAATGAAGAAGATTTATCGATCGCCCGCAGCAGAGGTTTTACGCATTTGAGGTACTTCTCCACCACCTTGACAGGTGTGACACAAGCACCTTAGCCGTAGCTGCAAATCGGCTTTGCAGCAGCGCTGCTGCAAACTGGGACTCGATCGCGCCGATCGCTCCTTAACATGGTAGATTCGATCGGACAGACTTTTGTCAAAGTAGAGAACTACCCGCTTGCAGTCGATCGACCGATACGCCATGCCAGATTCCGAATTCTCAGACGATTTAAAATGGACGCCAGAAGCCAAGGCTAAGCTGAAAAATATTCCCTATTTTGTCCGGGGACAAGCTCGCGTCCGCATCGAGCACTTAGCCCGCGAAGCCGAAACCGAAGTCGTCACCGTTGACTTAGTTGAGCAAGCTCGCATCGAGTTTGGGCAATAAGGGATCGAAATGTACGCTAAAGCTTTAGACTATAAATTGCGTTGTAAGGACAAGGACTTAAAGAAATAGTGCGTAACATAGTTATAGCTGGCAACTGGAAAATGTACAAAACTAGGGCAGAATCCCTAGAGTTTCTTCAAGGATTCATGTCCTGCCTGACCGAAACCCCAGAGGAACGGGAAGTCGTGCTTTGCGTTCCCTTCACTAATTTGAGTGTCCTCTCGAAAAACCTGCACGGAGGCCGGATCAGACTCGGCGCTCAGAACGTTCACTGGCAAGAGTCGGGAGCTTATACTGGCGAAATTTCCGGGCCGATGCTGGCAGAAACAGGGGCTCGCTACGTCATCGTCGGCCACAGCGAGCGGCGCCAATATTTTGGGGAAACTGACGAAACGGTGAATTTGCGCCTGAAAGCTGCTCAGAAATACGGTTTAATTCCGATTCTGTGCGTGGGAGAGACGAAGCAGCAGAGAGATGCTGGGGAAACGGAAGCTCACATTTTTACTCAGTTAGCCAAGGATTTGGTTGGTGTTGACCAAGACAATTTGGTAATAGCTTACGAACCGATTTGGGCTATAGGCACTGGCGATACTTGCGAAACTAAGGAAGCTAACCGAGTTATTGGTTTGATTCGCAGTAAATTGACTAATCCTGACGTGCCAATTCAGTACGGTGGCTCTGTTAAACCGGAGAATATTGATGAAGTTATGGCGATGCCTGAGATTGACGGGGTTCTGGTAGGCGGTGCGAGTTTGGAAGCTGCTAGCTTCGATCGAATTGTCAATTATCAGTAATAGGTAATTGCTAATTGGTAATTGCTAATTGGTAAGTCGAACAAGGGCAGCGGGAATTCAACAGCTATCGCGTACAATTGTGATGTGCCGTTCAGTGTTTCTCCGATCGGGATAATTAACCTATGACTGCGATCGTTAAACCCAAACCCGCCTTAGATGAGTTCCTCAAACTTCCTGAAACTGAACCGGCCTGTGAATTTCTTGAGGGAAAAATCATTCAGAAGCCCATGCCTCAAGGTGAACACAGCGTACTTCAAGGTGAACTCTGCAAGACTATCAATCAAGTAGCGAAAACTCGGAAAATTGCCAATGCTTTTCCCGAGTTGCGCTGTACTTTTGGCGGCGCATCGATCGTGCCAGATGTAGCAGTATTCCGATGGGAAAGAATTCCTTTTTTGCCGTCTGGTAGAATTGCTAACCGCTTTGATATTAATCCAGACTGGTCGATAAAAATTCTTTCTCCAAACCAAAATCAAACAAAAGTGCTGAGTAACTTACTCCACTGTTCGCGACACGGCACTGAGTTAGGGTGGTTACTAGATCCAGAAGAAGAGAGTATTTTGGCGGTATTTTCCGGACAAAAAGTAGAACTGTACAAAGGTGCAGCTCTGTTGCCAATAATTGATAAAATTGAATTAGAATTGACGGTTGACACTGTTTTTAGCTGGTTAAGTTTTGGTTGAATTAACAATGGCGCTTCTGCTTGATTCTTTAGTCTCTTAGAGAGAGACTTCGTTGGACAAGAAGCAATTTCAATCGCCGAGCGATCGGGTGATATGATAAATAACAAAAAAATTACAATTAGAAATAAAGTTTTCGAGTGGGGAAAACGCACTTATTTAATGGGCGTTTTGAACGTAACCCCTGACAGTTTTAGCGACGGCGGTGATTTCTACACCATAGAATCTGGTTTAGCGCAAGCTGAAAACATGGTAGAATCCGGCGTAGATATTATTGATATTGGCGGTCAATCTACTCGGCCCGGTGCAGCGGAAATATCTTTAGCAGAGGAGATCGATCGCGTTATACCTCTCGTACAAATGCTGCGGCAAAAAGCCGATATTTTTGGCTCAGTTCCTATTTCTGTCGATACTACCAGAGCGCAGGTTGCCAAAGCTGCGGTTGAGGCGGGAGCTGATATTGTCAACGATATTTCTGGAGCAACTTTTGACTCGGAAATGCTGTCAACCGTTGCTGATTTAAAAGTGCCAATAATTTTAATGCACATTCGGGGAACTCCCCAGACGATGCAAAAACTCACAGATTATCGCGATTTAATTGGGGAAATTCGGGAATTTTTAGAGAGTAGAATTGCGGCGGCTGTTGCTGCGGGGATTGACAAATCTCACATAATTCTAGACCCCGGTATTGGCTTTGCTAAAAATTACAGTCAAAACTTGGAAATTCTGCGCGAGTTGCCAAAGTTCAGTGTTTTAAACTGTCCGATTTTAGTCGGAGTATCGCGAAAAAGCTTCATCGGTCACATTTTGAATCAGCCAGAAGCGAAACAAAGAGTTTGGGGGACAGCGGCGGCTTGTACAGGTGCGATCGCAAATTCGGCAGATATCTTGCGAGTTCACGATGTCAGAGAAATGCACGATGTTTGTCTGGTTGCCGACGCTATCTTCAGAAATCAATCTTGAGTCGTTGATTGGTCGATTGATTGGGGCTCTCCCCCGTGAGCATGAGGCTCGACATCCGGCATAGAATCCATCAAATTGTTGAGAGCTTCTGACATATTCTTCGGGTCCATAAACAGAATTTTGGCATTGTCGCTCTCGCCGAGTTTTTGTTGAGCGTCCAAGTATTTTTCGGTTACTAAGTAATTCAAAACTTGCTTGCTATTCGGATGGGAGTCTAAAGCTTCAACTAAGAGCCTCATGTACTCCTTAGTGCCGATCGCCTTATTGACCATTGCTTGCCACTCGCTCTTAGTGGCCCGCTCCAATTCCATAGCTTCTTGCACCCTTTTCGGAGGTGTAATACTTTGAATTTCTACGCGAATTACTTTGACGCCCCAAGTTTCTGTAGCTTCGTCCAACTTCTTGAGTAACTTTTTATTCATGTCATCTCGGGAACCCAAGATGTCTTGCATTGGCAATCGACCAATTTCAGCGCGAAACGTCGTTAAAACTAAGTTGGCGATCGCATTTTCAATTTGATCGATTCCATAATAAGCTTTCTGCAAATTCACAACCCGCCAATACACAACGGCATCGACTTCTAGAGCTACATTATCTCCCGTGATTGCTGACTGAGGTTTAATATCTAAAACTCTTTCACGGCTTGTGTCCACGCAGACGACTTTTTCGACCAGGGGACTGATAAAGTGGAATCCGGGCTTTAGGGTGCGCTTGTATTGACCCAAACGTTCGACTAAAGCTTCATCACCACCGCTGACTATTTTGACAGAGGAGTTAACAGCGTAGCCGAGGATGAGCGCAATGAGCATGGTAAGAATAGACTGCCCCATTTCTACTTTCCTGCTAAGGTTGACTGAGAATCGATCGGGAATCTACTCTAATTTAACTCAAAATCGGCCGCACAGTGCTAAAATATCTCGACTGTTAATAACTATCTCAATAGTAGTGGGCCCCCATGTGCTCGGATTCTAACGGCGCTAGTGAAACCCAGGATATCAACAACACGTTTCCACAAAAGACATGAAAAACGATCGAGAGTTTCGCTTGTTCAAACCTTTGAGGTGGATCGCCCCAAGCATTTTAGTGGGGGCAGGAATATGGAATGCCGCAGCGGCCCAACCGGCACAAGCTGAGCCAATCGCCCTGCAACTCTCCCAAAACTTGCAGTCGCAGAACTTGCAGCCACCGCGCCGGGGGCCGGCAGTTCGAGAAGTTCAATCCTACGAGATGAAGGGAGACGAACTCAGGATGTGCAAGCAGCAAGGCAACTCCGAGAAAAAGTGCGAAGTTGTAGGTAAAGGCTACACGCTGGGCTTGAGAACTGCCAACGACCTTTACGGTCAAGGAAATATGGTCAATGCCGAAGCTTTGTACCGGCAACTGATCGCTCGCTATCCCAAACAAGCGGATGCTTATTACAAGTTGGGAACTATGCTGTCGGGGCAGGATAAAATGAGCGATGCGATCGCCCAATTCCAAAAAGCAATTGAAGTCAACCCACAGCACGCCAAAGCTCACAACGATTTAGGCGTGGCGATGGCAAGTCAAGGGCAGTTGCCCGAGGCAATTGTTCAGTGGAGACAAGCAGTTAAAATTAACAGCCAATATCCCGATGCTTTGAACAATTTAGGAGTCGGTTTGTACCAGCAAGGAGACAAGGAAAACCAAGCGGAGGCAGTAGCCAGCCTCACAAAAGCTAAGGAGTTATTTATCAAGCAAGGCAGAACTCAAGCGGCTAACAGAGTAGATAAAATTTTGGAGGAAATTAATTCGCAGTCGAGCGGCTCTTAAGCTGCATTGGTTATTGGTTATTGGTTATTGGTTATTGGTTATTGGTTATTGGTTATTAGTTAGTAGTTATTGGTTATTAGAACAAACAAATAACTACTAACTACTGACTACTGACTACTGACTGCTGACTGCTGACTTCCTAAAGCATTTCCCTCAAAACTTGTAAAATCAAATCTCCATCCACCCGATCGCTCACTGCGGCCTCACCCAACCGCACCGGCAGCACAAACCGTACCTTGCCATCCTGCACCTTCTTATCCAGTTGCAAAGTATGCAAAATTTCCTCAACATCCACACCTGCGGGCAATTTGGCAGGCAAACCCGCTTTTTCAATCAAAGCAGACTGGCGGCGATCGCACTCAGCATCCCACATTCCCAACTCCACAGCCAATCGGCTTGACGCAGCCATGCCGATTGCCACTCCTTCCCCGTGATTGATCGCCTTGTAATTGGTCAAACTTTCCACAGCATGACCGATCGTGTGCCCGTAATTCAAAATCGCCCGCAAACCCGATTCCTTCTCATCTTTGCTTACCACCTCAGCCTTAGCTTGGCAAGACCTGCTCAAAATTTCTGCCAGCAAATCCGCCTTCACGTAGCGCATTTGATCCAAACGCTTGCACTTCTCCAACTTATCGAACAATTCAGCATCCCAAATCACCCCGTACTTGATGACTTCCGCCATCGCCGAACGAAACTCCCTCGCCGGCAGAGTTTTGAGTACATCCGGGTCAATCAACACCAAACGCGGCTGGTGAAAAGCTCCGATTAAATTCTTCCCTAAAGGATGATTTACCCCCGTTTTGCCGCCAATAGCAGCATCAACCATAGCCAGCAGCGAAGTCGGAACCTGCACGACATTAATTCCCCGCAGCCAAGTCGCCGCCGCAAAACCGGTGATATCACCAACTACCCCGCCGCCCAAAGCCACCATTGTCGAGGAACGTTCTAAACGGTTTGCCAAAGCCGCACCGTAAATTTTCTGCACCGAATTTAAAGTTTTGTACTGTTCTCCCGGTGGTAAAATGCAGCTACTGACTTCCAGACCGGCAGATTCGAGGGCTGCTGTTGCTCTTTCGCCGTAGTGCCGAAAAATCGACTGATTCGACACCAGCAGCACTTTTTTGCCCAAACTTAGATCGCCCATCAGACTGCCGAGTTCGTCTAAACCGCCCGATCGCACGCAAACATTGTAAGATTGTGGCCCCAAGTCAACTTTAATTATCGATTGCATATTTATCTAATTTAGATATTAGATTTTAGATTATCAGAAAATTGGGTTGAAAACCCCGTCACTTCGACGGATTCATGTCGATATAGTGTCGCTCTAGTATGGCATACTAGAGATAGCACAGGCTGAAAAACCGCTATCACAAGACAATATAAATCTGGGGTGTCCCCACTTGAGAGGATAGGAAGTAGTAATGCGTAGTGGATGGCGATCACCACGATAAACAGAGCTAGGGTAGCCAATGAGCACCCGTTAAAGGGCAAAATCAAATACTTGATATTCAAGTTGTACCGTAGGGCATACGGAAACAAGGGGAGCAATCCTCTAAAGCTTGCGGAGATAAGCCCGCTGGGACTCCTCTAAATTAGACTCGAAACTTAGTTTTATTGAACGGGTTTTTGGTTTAAGTAGTGCCGAAAGGATAGAGAGTTTTAAGGTGTATCAGTGAACCAAGAATCCCCACCCCTTAAGGCTGGGGAGTGTCAAAGGTCTTTTTATTGATTGTTTTGGAGAAATTGCAATGACTCTTAGCGGAGCAATAACTTATTTCGGGCTTTTCGGCGGAATGGTCGGCTTGGCGACAGTGCTGATGTTTGGTCTGCGGGCTGTCAAACTCATCTAATTTGCTAATTTAGATGTCACAACCAGAGTATTTAATCTCTGGGAAATGTATCAGTTGGACAAAGTATTTGCGCGAAAAATCTCTGATTAAATCTGTGGATTGACCGCGCAAATGCTTTGTTTCATAAAACTAGACCTACAATTGTCTAATTTAATATTAGATCCAAAATAATTTGGTTAATGCTTCAATCTAAAATCTAAAATATAAAATCTAAAATCTAAAATTTATCGCTTTCCTAACTATCTAGAAGATGAGGATGAAGATTAATTATGCGGAAATACAGCCCTTCTCAAGTAGATGAGGTATCTGGGAGTTGTTAGGTGCTTACCTCACCTACTACATCAGCACAATCAGAGGGCTAAAGCCCAACTACGTACCTCACTTGTTTAAGAATCGCTATATATCATTTTTAAGGCTCAATCGATGTCAGTAGAAGGCTGGGAAAATAGAATGTTGGCTCACTCTGGGGCAACAACTGATATTCTCTGCGAGTATTATGATTCCTCTGACGAACCCCTACCTCAACCGGGGAATCGTCCCTACGAATTTTACCGGATTGAAGAGTTCGACAATCCGCAATTTCCCGATAGCGATACTCACTATCGAGTCGGAGATTGGGAAGTTGTCAGGGTTGAAAAATACCCAACTGAGGCACCAGGAAGCAACTACGATTTGATTGCTCTCTGTTATTGTCAGTACGCACCTAAACCTAGTCCGCTGATTCCAGTTCCGAGTGCTCGTATTGCGATCGACTCGTTTGGAGGAGATG
The DNA here is from genome assembly GCF_036701805.1 of Microcoleus sp. N3A4. Taxonomy (NCBI): domain Bacteria; kingdom Bacillati; phylum Cyanobacteriota; class Cyanophyceae; order Oscillatoriales; family Microcoleaceae; genus Microcoleus; species Microcoleus sp. N3A4. Next base: position 93,602 of record NZ_JAUBRJ010000015.1, on the reverse strand, counting down.
AGGCAGCTTATCAGCAATATCTTGAGAATAACGCTAAATCTGAGGTTTGTTCGCCTTGAGGATGAAGGAGCGATCGCCGATGATTCTTTACTAAAATTTATAACTCTCTGAAGTCATATCATTTCAGGTTGTATCGGAATAATATATTTAGATGATGTCAGTACGAGCGTCCACAGCAAACTAACCAAATCGCTCTTGGGGACGCTCCCAATACATAATTCCAATGCCACCGGGTTTGATATCAGTTATACAAATCCATTGAGCTTGATGCGATCGCCCTCATTGTCCCCACGCTCTCGATCGAAATCGCCCAATAGTATCTATAAACACTTTTTTGATATTTCAAGTCGTGTACTGTATACAACCATCGTCCGCAATCTAGAATTTCACCTTCGCCAAATCTCACAGGTCAGAGTTATTTCAGACTACTTGGTCAAGCTCCCTTGGCAAAGCAGTAGTTTACAGATTGTATCTTTCATGCCCGTTTTTGAAACTTCTTTGGGTCTATATAGTTTACTATTCCGCTTAACGAGAAATCACCCAAGCTCGTATTGACAAACCAGCAGAGGTTAGTTGGTAAACCCTCGTGAGGCACAGTTCCAACTAGGTTAAAGCATTCAGATATCTTCTTCACTCTCATTCATCAAGTTTCATAACACCCATTTCTTTTCATGCAGGAGCAACCATGCAAATTGACACCGGAAGAAAAACCGTTGGAGCAAACAGAACTACCCCATCTTCTGCCACCGATATCCAACAAGCTTTGGCCGGGGCCGCCGCAGGGGTATCTCTACGTTCTGTTACCAAAAAGTACGGTTCTGTGACAGCCGTTGAAAACATCACCCTCGATATTCCCGCAGGCAAATACTGCTGTCTTCTCGGCCCCAGCGGTTGCGGTAAAACTACCGTTCTGAGAATGATTGCCGGACACGAAGACATCAGCAGCGGAGATGTTCTGATCGGCGACAAGCGCGTCAACGATTTGCCAGCAGCCAAACGCAACACCTCCATGATGTTCCAAAGCTACGCCTTGTTTCCTCACAAAACCATTTGGGAAAACATTGAATTTGGTCTGAAAATGCAGAACGTGCCGGATGCAGAACGTCGTGTCCGGGTAGGAGAGATCCTGGAAATGATCGGTCTGACCCACACTGCAGATCGCAAACCGACCCAACTCAGCGGCGGACAGCAACAGCGGATTGCCCTAGCACGAGCGCTCGTCACCCGCCCCCAAGTGCTAATGCTGGATGAACCCCTCAGCGCATTAGATGAAAACCTGCGGGTGCGGATGCGAACCGAACTCCGCAAAATTCAAAAGCAATTCGGCTTGACCTTTATTCAGGTGACACACCACGTTGAAGAAGCCTTTTCCCTGTCTGACATGGTGGTCGTGATGACCCACGGGCGGCTGGATCAAGTTGCCACTCCAGATCAATTGTACGATCGTCCCGGCTCTCAGTTTGTTGCCAAGTTCATGGGCGACAACAATATATTCAGCGGCAAAGTCAAAAATGCGGTCAGTGACGGTGAGTTGGATGTAGTGCAGTTAGAAGTAGAGGGTTTCGGCGTCCTTTACTGCCGAGGCTACTCCAGCCCTGTCGGTACAGAAGCTGCTTGTTCGGTTCGTCCTGACTTGCTCCTTGTGGAAGCTTACAACCCCGATGTTCCAGTCACATCAACGCTGGCAGGAAACCAGATTGTCGCCCGAATCACCGCCGTAGAAATGACCGGATATGTGACGCGAGTTTCGTTAATGGCGGAAGCAACCGGACAAGAACTGCTCTATAAAGTTCGCACGAATGACTGGAACCGTAATTCCCTCAGCGAAGGGCAGTTAGTTGTCCTCAGTTGGTCAAAAGATGATTGCGTTTTTCTGCCTCATTAGAAACGCATTCTTTAGATTGATTCTCACAGCGGATAATCCTCTTCGCTGCTTCGTTTCGCAGACTTTTTTGTACATTTATTGTATTTGTGAGCCTTAATAGCAATGTCAAAGATCGGTCGCCGTCAAGTAATCAGAACTGGACTCGCTGCTGGAGCAATGGTTGCCGCCGCAAGTTGCAGTCCCAAAAAAGAAGCCACGACCGGGACTGCACCGGGGGTAATTACCAATTCAATTAAAGATGTCACCCTGCGGTTGATTGGTACTGGAGCCGCTCAAAGTAAAGAAATTAAAGCTCAAGCCGAAAAGGATTTGGGCTTCAAAATCCAACTGCGAGCGCTCGGCACAGAAGAAAACAATCAAATCGCGATTACTCAGCCCAAGCAATACGACATTTTTGATGGGGAATATTTCAGTTTGCCATTGGTGTTTCCATCCGGTAATTTGCAACCACTTGAGGTGAAGAAAATCAAAAATTGGGACAAAATTGTTTCCTATTTCACAACAGGTAAGTTTGCCGAAGGTGCGAAGGTGAACAATTCCCAGGGCACAGCTCCCTTCAAAGTAATGTATGTCAAAAGTAAGGACTCGAAAGAGTTTTCACCCACGCCTACCGATTGGGCAACGTTGATTCCGTTTCAATACAATGCTGATAGTTTGGGCTACCGACCTGACTTGACTGGCAAGAAAATTGAATCCTGGGCAGAACTGCTCGATCCGAAATACAAAGGCAAAACTGCACTGCTGGATATTCCGTCGATCGGGATTATGGATGCGGCAATGGTATTAGAAGCAGCAGGGATGATGAAGTTCGGCGACAAGGGCAACATGACCAAGCAAGAACTCGATCAAGTCACAGCCAAGCTGATCGAACTCAAGAAGGACGGGCAGTTCCGGGCTTTTTGGAAAAACTTTGATGAGTCCGTCAACCTGATGTCATCTGGGGAAGTGGCGCTGCAATCGATGTGGTCGCCTGCGGTGACTGCTGTGAAAGCACGGGGAATTAACTGTGTCTATGCCCCACTCAAGGAAGGGTATCGCGGCTGGGGCGGTGGCATTGGACTCTCTAAAAACCTACAGGGTATGGCTCTGGATGCTGCCTACGAGTATCTCAACTGGATGTTGGATGGGTGGATGGGAGCCTTTTTAGCTCGCCAGGGGTATTACAGTGCCGCACCAGAAACCGCCCGCAAGTTTATGAAGCCGGAGGAGTGGGATTTCTGGTACGAAGGCAAGCCCGCGACAGCAGACATCATCGATCCCTTTGGTAAAAAGATTGAATCGAAGGGCGCAGTGCGAGATGGTGGTTCCTTTGAGGAACGCTTTGCCAATATCGTTTGCTGGAACTCTGTGATGCAAGAGCAAACCTACTTGGTTCAGAAGTGGAACGAGTTTGTCGCATCTTAAACCGCTCGATCGGGATTCGGGGAGAGGGAGAGGGGGATTCGGGGAGAGGGGGAGAAATTAGCTTCGCTTTCCGATCGAGGGGGTATGTTACCCGGATTTAGTATCAACTAGAACCTAAAACCCGAGCCTTCACAGTTCGCTTGGCGCGACTATTCGGTTGAAAGTTTTTTCATAGTGTGAGGAGTGGAATATGTTGATGTTATTAAAAACCGTCCTGGGACGCGGTTCGATTGTCTTTGGATTGCTGCTGCTGTTTGCTCAGGCGGCGAGGGCGACTGAATCGCTGCCTGAATCGCCATTGCCCGATAACGTTGAGTCGATCGCCCCCGACCATCGCCCCCTGTCTGCCGAGTCGCCGATCGTCCCAGAACAAGGCGTGCTGCCTCCAAACAGCGAAGCCCAAACCGCTGAGGTTTCTGCACCCGCCTCATCAGCGGATAACGATACGGCTGCTTCCCCAAAGGTGGCGAGGGCGACTGAATCGTTGCCTGAAGCGTCATTATTGGGCGATCGCCCCCTTTCGGTAGCAGACAACGGCCCCCAGTCTGCCGAGTCGCCGATCGTCCCAGAACAGGGGCTGCTGCCTCCAAACAGCGAAGCCCAAACCGCTGAGGTTTCTGCACCCGCGCCATCAGCGGATAACGATACGGCTGATTCCCCAAAGGTGGCGAGGGCGACTGAATCGTTGCCTGAAGCGTCATTATTGGGCGATCGCCCCCTTTCGGTAGCAG
>NZ_JAUBRJ010000015.1:0-89482 GCF_036701805.1 Microcoleus sp. N3A4 | reverse complement strand
ACAACAACCCCCTGTCTGCCGAGTCGCCGATCGTCCCCCAACCAGGGCTGCTGCCTCAAAAGAGCGATGTCCAAACCGCTGAGGTTACTGCACCCGCGCCATCAACAACGGGTAGCAATACGGTTGATTCCCTGCCACAGATTCAAGACTATGCGCTGGAAAACAGCCTTCAAGGTCAGGTAACATCGGTTTCCCAGCTTTCAGATGTCAAGCCGACAGATTGGGCCTTTCAGGCATTGCAATCCCTGGTCGAGCGCTACGGTTGCATCGCTGGTTATCCCGATGGAACCTATCGAGGCAACCGCGCCATGACGCGCTTCGAGTTCGCCGCTGGCTTAAACGCCTGTCTGAACCGGGTGAATGAACTGATTGCCGCTGGCACCGCCAACTTGGCGAACAAAGAAGACCTAGCAATTCTGCAAAAGCTGCAAGAAGAATTTGCCGCTGAACTAGCAACCCTGCGGGGGCGAGTCGATGTGTTGGAAGCCCGCACCGCAAATCTAGAAAGCAATCAGTTCTCGACTACAACCAAACTGAATGGGTATGTTTTGTTCAACTTGGTAAATGCCTTTGGCGCGGACAAAAAGGCCGATGGTTCGCGGCGAGATGTGGACGATGGCACTATTTTCTCCGATCGGGTGCGTCTGATTCTGACCAGCAGCTTCACCGGCAAAGATAAGCTGATTATCCGACTGCAAGCCGGCAATACGCCGAGTTTTGCGGATGCGACTGGCACAAGAATGGCGAATCTGGCGTTTCAGGATGGCGGCGGTAATTCGCTGAAAGTTAACCAGCTCGAGTATCGCTTTCCGTTGGGCGATCGCGGCACCTTTTTCTTAGAAGCCATAGGCTTCCTGGATTTATTCGTCCCGACATTGCACCCGTTAGACGGCGATTACGATACGGTGCTGACTGGATTTGCCCTACGCAGTCCCATTTACTTTCCCAGCGGGCTTTCAGGGGCGGGCTTTAACTACAACCTCACCGACAAAATCAACATTGGCGGCGGTTATTTGGCAGGAACCCCCACAGCCAACAATCCCAGTCAGGGACAAGGATTGTTCAACGGCCCCTACGGTGCGTTGGCTCAGGTCACATTTCGACCCACGTCTCAGGCAGCCATTGCCTTCACTTACCTGAACGCCTACGATGATGGCAACATCAATGCACCCGCAGGGGGATACTTTGGCAGCAAAAATTCTGCTCAACCCTTTGGAACAGATAACGCCCTGACGCACGGCTACGGAGTAGAAGCACAGTATGCCTTCAGTCCTAAATTTATCCTGAGTGGCTGGTACTATTTGGCCAACACGAAGTCTCAGTCGGGGGTGACGAAAGGTGCTGATGCTACCGTTCAATCCTGGGCTGTCGCGCTGGCTTTTCCCGATTTATTGAAAGAAGGCAACTTAGGCGGCATTACGTTGGGTATGCCTTCTAAAGTCACCAGCAACGATGTTAGTTTGTTTGAGGATAGAAGCACCTCCTTCATGGTGGATGCGTTCTATAGGTATCAAATCAATGACTTTATTGCGGTTACACCCGGTCTGGTAATGATTACAAATCCCGACCACAATAGTGGAAACGATACGGTGTTTATCGGTGTAATTAGAACCAGCTTCAGTTTCTAGCACTTTCAATTTCTAACGATCGCCTGCGGGTAAACGTGCACTCTTTGTGTTTACCCACTTTACCTAACCTGGAGAAAGCTTATGACAGCCACTCAAAATCTCCCAACATCTTCACCGCCAGTCCGTCCCAGTCGAGCCAAGCCGTTCAACTGGAAAGCACTTCAACCCTACCTGCTGGTATCACCGCAAACGCTGGTGCTGCTGCTGTTTTTGGTATTGCCGATCGCGGCAATCATCACCGTCAGCTTCTGGAACTTCAACGGTTATTCGATGGTTCCCGGCTTTACGCTGGCGAATTACATCACGGTCTTTACCTCCAAAGTCACAGTCGCAACTTATCTCAATACGTTTAAATTTGCGGCAATTGTTTGGTTGATTTGTTTGCTGATTAGTTATCCGGTTGCCTACTTTCTATCGTTTCACGTTCAGAATTCAAAATGGCAAACGATTCTGTTTTTGATCTGCACTGTTCCATTTCTGACATCGAATATTATTCGGATGATTTCCTGGATTCCATTTTTAGGACGGGAAGGGCTGCTCAACCAGGCATTGATGGGATTGCACCTCACCGATAAGCCGATTGAAATGTTTCTGTTCTCCGACTTTTCGGTGATATTAGCGATGGTGCATCTCTATGCCCTGTTTATGGTGGCACCGATTTTCAACAGCATGATGCGAATCGATCGAGCGCTGGTTTCTGCGGCTGAAGATGCAGGCGCTTCGCCCTTTCAAATTCAGCAAGAAATTATTTTGCCGCTGTCGGCATCGGGAATTGCGATCGGCACTATTTTTATCGTCACGTTGGTGATGGGAGAATTTGCCACGGTGCGGCTGATGGGCGGCGGACAGGTTGCCTCGGTAGGAAACTTGATTAAAAACCAGATCGGTAGTTTGCAATATCCCCTCGCGGCCGCGAATGCAGTGATTCTGCTGATTGTTACCTTAATTTTGGTGTCTGCTATTTTGCGCGTTGTCGATATTCGTAAAGAACTGTAGAGGAATTATGGAAGGGAAAAAACGCCCGCTATCCTATTACTTTCTGGCTGGTTTCTTTGGACTGTTTGTTTTGTTTCTTTACGGCCCGATGTCAGCCGTTTTTATCCTGTCACTGCAAGGCCCTGAAGGCAATTTAACCTTTCCCATGAAAGGGTTTAGCTTGATGTGGATGCAATCGGTATTTGAAGAACAACGGGTAGGCAACTTTACCGATGCCTTCTGGCGATCGCTCTGGTTGGGATTGATTGTTATGGTGTTGACCGTCATCACCAGCGTCATGTCAGGGATGGCGTTTCGCAGCCGTTTCAAAGGAGCGAATTGGATTTTTTACCTCACCATTTCTAGCCTGATTGTTCCCAGTATTTTGATTTCGCTAGGGATTGCGGTTGTGTTCAACTTAGCGGGTTTAGGAAATGCCTGGTATACCTCAGCGTTAGGAGCGCATCTCACCTGGACTATACCGTTTGCGTTCTTAATTATGCTGGGGATTTTTGGGCGGTTTAATCCAGCTTATGAAGAAGCTTCCCGCGACTTGGGTGCAAACGATACCACCACATTTTGGCAAATTGTTTTTCCTCTGATTGCCTCTAGTGTGATTGGGGTGGCGTTCCTGAGTTTTACCTTGTCCTACGATGAATTCACGCGCACTTCTCTGGCGTCGGGAGACACTAATACCCTGCCCCTAGAAATCTTTGGAATGACTACCAACGTCACGTCTCCTGCCCTATACGCTTTGGGTACTCTGACAACTATTTTCTCCTTTGCATTGATTGGATTTGCTTTATTTGCGATCGCTTACCTGTCAAATCGTCAGAGCAAGCCCAAGCGCGAATAGACACCAAATCGTAGTGACGCACCCCCTTGATGATGCCGCAAAAGTGCGTCGCTACCGATTTTTTACATCAGGACCAGAATTGTCGATGGCGACGCACCCTACTTTTGTTTGCCATGATAAATAATAGACGAGAAGACATGATGAATTTCCTAAATCAAATGTACGATCGTGAGGGTGATTGTTACGGAATTGATTACTTTGGTCAGTTTTTTAATGAGCTAAAAAAGTATGATTTTGCGGAGATATTAGCTTACCAAGCTAAGTTTCCTTTTCGCTATGTACTTGACTTTATTCTATCAACCCCAATACTTTGGACTAAAATGTCATATCTAGACTGGATTAAAGTTATGTCTTTGTTAAATCCAAGACCAAAACCTTTCACTCGGGAAATTCATGATACGGGTTATGTTGATATTCATTTTCTCTGCAAATACATTAGAGTAAATGCCATTGAAATGTTTTTACAACAAAAACATTTCAGCGATGCAGATAAAAAGAAGTTACTTCAGTATTCAAATAAAGTATCATGTTTCTGGTTTATAGATGAGTTAGATTTAGAAGATTTAGATGGTGATTATTTTGTTCATAATGAGCAACTAAAAAATGTAAAAACTAACCTCATATCTACTGGAGTAATTAGTGAATTTAAATATACTGAATACGATCTAAAACAATATATAGAAATAGAGTTAAAAAACTTTAAATAATAGGCAAGATATACATGGCATTATCATCATGATGGAAGGACGATATAGTTAGTACCAATCCCAGTCAAATATTCAAAAAATCTCAGGTGCTGAAATTTTAGATAACGTTCAGAAATTATTTAATGATGCAGGCCTTAACGTAGGAGTAAAATATAATTAAATGGTAACTTCAGATCGAGAATTAAAAGCCTTTTTTGAAGATACAATATTTGATATAGATGACGAGAATGCAATCGATACTTTCTTTAATAATTATTCGGATCGTAAAGTAATTCAATGCTTATTTGATAAGTTAAAGTCTTTATCTACTGAAAGATATAGCGGTGAACCTTCATGGCTATTAGGAGAAATTTTTGGTGGTATTTCAAATAAATACTCTGTTGACACACAACTATTTCCCTTGTTAAATACTTGTACCCTTGTTGAAAAACAAGTATACTTTAATTATTTATCAGGGTATTTTGGTAGTGCAGAACCTGATGTTGAGATCGTAGTGAAAATCGCAGAAGACATTGCATATATAATTGCTAATCCTGATGATTTAAAATGGGATCGAGAGACAATAGCTTTAGGAATTGAAGCAGTTTCTCTTGCTTATTTAAATAAGAAACAGTTATTTCATGTGGATAAAATCATCGCAAATAAACTCATACAAATGTTAAAAGTTTTTAAGGCATATCTATCGAATTTTCTTCCTGAATCTCAAGTTTACCAGTTACTTTTAAGAAATTTTCATGAGTAGCCCTTTTCTACAGAAAGGAAGATTAAGTATAAATCAATATGGTTTACATAATAACAATTTAACTTCCTTTTACAAGTCTGTATCTTCCATAGAGCAGTTGTTATTCGTATAAAAGCTCGCATCCATATATTGTTAATCGTGAGACATTAGCTAAGTGCGTAGGTTGGGCCCTTGGAACGAACCCTCCGTTTCACTCCGCGCAACATTTTCGCTACAATTTTCCTTAACCCAAGCGTATTGGCATATAACTACCTTTTGAGTCAGATGCCATCAGTTCTAAGTATACCGTTTTTGGAACTTCCAAGTATCGACATATCTTGCCGCTATTCAAAAGAACTTCCACTTTGGAAGTTGTTTCGTCATAAGCCACAGCTTGGATCGCGCTAAATTAAACTAATTCTAGTTTCATGGTAATTCTGCAATCCATTTCTCTAAATATTTATAGCCGATCGCCCGCTCATAGGCCACCCTTTCCCCTAAAATAACTTCTACTCCCCCCAATCTAAAATCCAAAATCCAAAATCCAAAATCGAAATGACTCATTCCACCGATATTGTCACCCTCGCCCGCTGGATGGCCGCCGACTTCAGCAACCAAGCCCAAGCCTTTGAAAACCCGCCCTTCTTCGCCCACATTCGCGTCTGCATGAGACCTTTGCCAGTCGAAGTTCTCGATGGGATCAGCTTGTACCTAGAACAAGCCTATGATATCGAACTCAACTCTCCGTACCGAGTTCGAGTGTTAAAATTAGTCCCGGTGGGCGATCGCATCGATATCGAAAATTATGCCATAGAAAACGAAGAGCAATTCTACGGCGCTTCCCGCGAACCGCAGCGGCTGCAAGAAATCCAAAAAGCACAACTGACACTGCTCCCGGGCTGCACTTTTATGACGCACTGGACGGGCAACAGCTTTTTAGGGCGCGTTGAACCCGGAAAAGGCTGCGCGGTGGTCAGAAATGGCAAAAAAACCTATCTAGACAGCGAATTCGAGATTGACCAAGACAAATTTATCAGCCACGATCGCGGGCGCGACCCGGAAACCGACGCCCATGTCTGGGGAGCCCAGGCCGGCCCCTTTGAATTCACCCGCCGGGCCAGCTTCGCCGACGAAATTCAGGTTTAATCTAAAAAAAACTGATTCCCTCCTGGGCGAACACGCTTGATTAAAGGTTCAGAATGCACCAATACCTGGTACATTAACCCAGTATTGGCAAGCAAGATTCACCGTTGTTTTATGAAAGTCCTGGTTATTGGTGGCGATGGCTATTGCGGTTGGGCAACCGCACTCTACCTTTCCAACAAAGGTTACGAAGTTGGCATCCTCGACAGTTTCGTCCGGCGGCACTGGGATCTGGAACTGTGCAGCGACACCCTCACTCCCATTGCACCGATTCAGCAACGACTCCAGCGATGGCAAGATTTAACGGGCAAGTCGATCGACTTGTTCGTCGGTGACATCACCAACTACGATTTTCTCAGCAAAAGCATGAGAAAATTTGCACCAGAGGCGATCGTCCATTTCGGCGAACAGCGTTCGGCCCCCTTCTCGATGATCGATCGCGAACACGCAGTCCTCACCCAAGTCAATAACGTAGTTGGGACACTGAACCTGCTTTATGCCATCCGCGAAGATTTCCCCGACTGTCACTTGGTGAAATTGGGGACAATGGGCGAATACGGCACGCCGAATATTGACATCGAAGAAGGCTACATTACGATCGAACACAACGGGCGCAAGGATACACTACCCTATCCCAAACAGCCTGGAAGTTTTTATCATTTAAGTAAAGTCCACGATTCCCACAATATCCATTTTGCTTGCAAAATCTGGGGTTTAAGAGCCACCGACTTAAATCAGGGCGTCGTTTACGGCGTACTCACAGATGAAACCGGCATGGACGAACTGCTAATCAACCGTTTGGACTACGACGGAGTATTCGGGACAGCATTGAACCGATTTTGCATTCAAGCTGCGATCGGTCATCCTTTGACAGTTTACGGAACTGGCGGACAAACCCGCAGCTTCTTAGACATTCGGGATACTGTGCGGTGTGTTGAATTGGCGATCGCCAACCCCGCCGAAGCCGGACAATTCCGCGTCTTCAACCAATTCACCGAACTATTCAGCGTCGGCGACTTAGCCTCCTTGGTGCAAAAAGCAGGCATGGCAATGGGATTAAAAGTAGAAATCAACAACATCGAAAATCCCAGAGTCGAGAAAGAAGAACATTATTTCAATGCCAAAAACACCAATTTGCTAGACCTCGGTTTGCAACCCCACTATCTCTCAGATTCCCTGCTCGATTCTCTGCTAAATTTTGCTACAAAATATCAGCACCGTGTCGATAAAAACCAGATTTTGCCGAAGGTTTCTTGGAAGTAAGTTTTGGTATCTACCTGCGGGGTAAGAGATTTTTTAACGAACCGCGAAGGCGCGAAGGGCGGGAAGTAAGAGAAAAGAAGGGAAGAGAGGGGAAATGTTTGCAAGTTCTGAATGGATTTCGCTGTAGATTACTTTTTTCATATCTATCTTTTTTATCTTTTGCTCTGTGTTCTCTGCGTCCTCTGCGGTAAATTGAAAAATTCCTTAAGGTTTTTACTGCTGGCTTTTTGGGAATAAAGCCGTGAAAAGTCGAATTCTCATTCTGTTGCTTTTGGTGGTGGTTCTGCCGGGATTTTCAGCGAGTGCAGTTTGTGCTTATTATTTAATACCGGAATGGGCTGCACTGACGGCGAGTTATCAAAATTACCGTGCCCGTTAGCGAATCGCCTGCTGGGGAAAGGGAAATCTTAATTGCCAAAACTGCACAGGAAATTCACAGAATTAATTGCTTTGCCAAAGGTGTGGGGTTGCTTTTAGGTGGGATAATTGGATCGATCGGAATTCCCGGAATTTGTATGTTGCCTCCAGAAAAATCTCGATCGTAATTAGTGGCAATGAAGCTGCGAACAGAACCATACTTAAACCAGGCAAGTAAATGGCCGAAAACAGGTCGTCACATTCTGGCACAATTTGACGAAAATACCGTTGTAGTGTACCAAGCTTACCGTCCGGCGATCGGTCTTTTTGCAGCGGAACAAGGTTATTTCGGTGGGGAATTTAGTCTGAATCGCATGAGTTGGATTAAGCCCAATTTTCTATGGATGATGTACCGATCGGCATGGGGAACAAAACCCGGACAAGAAGTAATTCTGGCTGTTTGGCTGAAGCGATCGGCTTTTGACGAAATTTTAGCATCTGCTGTCCATTCCAATTTTGTTCCAGGAGTGTATGGAAGCGAAAAATCATGGCAACAATCTGTTAAAAGTTCTGCTGTACGGCTGCAATGGGACCCGGATCATCACCCAAGTGGAGCAAAACTGGAACGGCGGGCAATTCAACTGGGTTTGCGCGGCAGTGTTTTAGCCAGTTACGCGCGAGAATGGATTGTTAACATCGAGGATATTTCAGAATTCGTGGAGCAACAGCATCAATATAAAGGAGCCGATCGCTCGCAATTACTTACCCCCTGCGAGACATTGTATCCTGTTACCGATCCCGACATCTCCCAGAAACTACGATTATCGGTTTTCTAAAAAATTTACTATGAAAATTGCTCTGTTCACTGAAACTTTTCTGCCGAAAATAGACGGCATTGTGACGCGCCTGATTCACACTGTAGATCACTTGCAGCGCGCGGGCGAACAAGTTCTGATTTTTTCTCCAGATTACGGGATTAAAGAATACAAAGGTGCCCGAATTTACGGTGTGGAGGGTTTGCCTTTGCCGATGTACCCGGAACTGAAAATGGCACTTCCTTCTCCGGCTGTCGGTCGCCAATTAGAGCAGTTTAAACCGGATATTATTCACGTTGTCAATCCCGCAATTTTGGGATTGGGGGGTATATATTACGGCAAAAAGTTCAATATTCCGATTTTGGCTTCTTACCACACGCATTTGCCCAAATACTTGCAGCACTACGGTTTCGGAGTCCTCGAACCTTTATTGTGGGAACTGCTCAAAGGAGCGCACAATCAAGCAGAATTGAATCTCTGCACTTCCACAGCAATGGTGGAGGAATTGAGAACCCACGGCATTGAGCGAGTAGATTTGTGGCAGCGGGGCGTAGATACTGAAATGTTTGTCCCCGAATTGGCAAGTCGAGAAATGCGATCGCGCCTTTCTGAAAATAACCCAGACAGTCCCCTGCTGCTGTACGTCGGCCGCCTCGGTGCAGAAAAAGAAATCGAACGCATCAAACCAGTCCTCGCAGCGATTCCCGACGCCCGCCTCGCCCTAGTGGGAGACGGCCCGCACCGCCAAACCCTCGAACAATATTTTGCCGGCACCCCTACCAATTTTGTCGGCTACCTCAAGGGGCAAGAACTCGCCTCTGCTTACGCATCGGCCGACGCCTTCATTTTTCCCTCCCGCACCGAAACCCTAGGCTTGGTGCTCCTAGAAGCAATGGCTGCGGGGACGCCCGTAGTGGCGGCGCGCAGCGGCGGAATTCCCGATATCGTCACCGACGGCGTTAACGGATATTTATTTGACCCCGCCGACGAAGGAGGATGTCTCGCGGCCACCAAGCGTCTGTTTGCGAATCCCCAAGAACGGGAAACCCTGCGCCAAAACGCTCGCCGAGAAGCCGAACGCTGGGGTTGGGCCGCCGCAGCCGCACAACTGCGGCGCTACTATCAATCGGTGATATTTGCCCAGTCCATACCCTCTGCGGCCTAAATGCTATGAGCTGTCGCGCCTTTAAACAGCATTGACAGCTTATGCCATTTGAGATTTGAGATTTGAGATTCAAAAATTGCTAATGACTGATGAACTAAGGGTTTGGAGCTTGTTTACAGTTGCATTTTTTTTGAAACGGGTATTAGCTTTGCAGTTCGATAGTCAGTTTGTAGCGAGGACGGATGTCTTCAAAGACCGATCGAAATTTTTAGCTACTTAGATCACCGTAGCTATCCTGCTGTTGCGTTTACCATTAAACTATGAGTAGCTTTGTAGGAATCTCTCGCGCGGTTCTAAAGCGCCATTCACCAGACCGGATACGGTCGCCGAATGCTAAAACAGTCGTCACACCGCGCTGCCGCCGAACAAAGAGCGTCACACAGAGCGTCACACAGAGCGTCACATTCACATTCCCGGCGCTCGATCGGACGAAAGCTTGGGAGCTAATTTTCAGGCTGGCAGTGTTCCGAACTCAAGTTCAGCTTTAATTGACGAACCCTCATCAGTATTGAGGTTATAAAAAAGATCGATCGAGCATACATAACAACCAAACTGAAGTTGCGTGCGCCACTTTTGAACTCACGATTCATCAAAGCCACAAGCGAGTGCAGGCTTGAAAAGCAAACAACTTCAATAGTTTGCACCGCCGCAGAATCTAGCGCAGATCGACCTGCGGGTTAGTCTACCCCTCTGAGAAAGCAGTTAATCATGACATTCTCCAATGCTGGTAGCGTTCTGGCTACACTGACTCAAGTCAATTTTATGGGGGCATTGACCTCCCGTGTTAAGAGCCTGCCAGTTCCTGAATTAGTCTGCCTGCTGGACTTTATCACGGCTGAATTTCAGCAATTTATCCGGGCGATGGACCTGATTAACAATGAAGCACTCGAAACTCTCTTAGAGCAACTGTTAGATGCCTTCACTGTCAAAATTGGTCAAATTCTGCAAGCAGACCGGACAACAATTTTTTTGGTTGACTCCAACAAAAATCAACTGTGGCACAAAACAGTCGATGCACTTGGCGAAGATTTAGAAGTTCGCTTGCCGATGGATGCAGGCATTTTAGGCTACGTAGCAACTACCGGAAAATCGATAAATGTCGCGGAGGCTCGATCGCACGAGCATTTTAATTCCGAAGTAGACGAACCGCCGGGCTACCGGATCGAGACTATCCTCTGTATGCCGATTTTTAGCAGCAAGAGCCAACACGAACCCGTAGCGGTGGTCAGACTGTTAAATAAAGCTGGCAATGTCCCTTTTAACGAGGAAGACGAACAGCAGTTCCAGGCTTTTGCAGATTCGATCGGGATTATTCTCGAAAGCTGTCAGTCTTTCTACGTCGTGGCCCGCAACCAGCGAGGGGTTGCCGCGCTTTTGAGAGCCACCACAACTTTGGGTCAAAGCCTTGACTTGGAAACAACTTTGCGCTCTGTCATGGATCAAGCTCGCGACTTGATGCAGGCCGATCGCAGCACGCTATTTTTGTTAAATAGGGAAACCAACGAACTCTGGACAAAAGTCGCCAAGGCAGACGGCAAAACGATGGTAGATCTCCGCATTCCTGCGAATAAGGGAATTGCAGGCTACGTGGCTTCGACCGGTCAACCTCTAAATATTACAGATGCTTACGACGATCCCCGCTTTGACCCCTCTACAGACCAGCAAACGGGATACCGCACTCGGACTGTTTTGTGTATGCCGGTGCATAACGCTAAAGGTGAGCTGATCGGGGTGACTCAGCTAATTAATAAGAACCAAGGCACTTTCACTACTTCCGACGAAGAGTTTTTGCGAGCGTTTAATTCCCAAGCGGGAATGGCGCTGCAAAATTCTCAACTGTTTCAGAACGTGATGGTGGAAAAGCAGTATCAAAAAGATATGCTGCAAAGCCTTTCAGATGCAGTGATTTCCACCGATTTGCACGGGCGAGTTGTCACGATTAACGAAGCGGCGCTGGAATTGTTGGGCTGTCCGGTAAATCAAGCTAAAAGCAAACACAATCCCGAAATTTGGGAAGAAAAACTGATCGATAGGTATGTTTGGGAAGTTGTGCCGATCGACAATTTGCAATTTCGACTAGAAGACAGTCTCAAAAATGCTGCCCGACATTACGTTCCCGAACAAAGTTTAACTGTGGGACTGTTGGTGGAAAAAGCGTTTGGTTCCGCAGCGGCAGAAACTGAAGCAGGAGAAACTGAAGAAGAAAGTTACATTTTGGCAGTGCCCGATCGCACTGACCCCAATTTATATTACGCTTGGGGCGAAAACCGCGCCTGGACTGAGGAAGTAGCGCTGGCAGAATTAGCGAATGCCCAATCTCTATTTTCGCTGAGGAATTCTTCCCTATATCACCCTTATTGTCCGCTCCCAATTCCCAAATCTCGAATTAAAGTAATTGAACGCAGTTTGAATTTAACTGTCAACCCGCTGATCAATCCAGAAGGCGGCGTGCGCGGCGGTTTAGTGGTACTCGAAGACATCAGTCGCGAAAAGCGGATGAAAAATACCATGTACCGCTACCTGACTCCTGGAGTCGTAGATAAAGTGATGGCCTTGGGCGAAGGCGCTCTGATGGTAGGCGAACGCAAAGAAGTTACTATTTTATTTTCCGACATTCGCGGCTACACCACACTCACCGAAAATCTGGGAGCGTCGGAGGTGGTATCCCTGCTGAACGAGTATTTTGAGACGATGGTGGAGGCCGTTTTCCATCACGAAGGTACTTTAGATAAGTTTATCGGCGATGCTTTAATGGCCGTGTTCGGCGCGCCGCTGCCGCTGAATCCTCCCGAAAGTCACGGTTGGATGGCGGTTCAGTCGGCTTTAGATATGCGGAGGCGTTTGAAAGAGTTTAATGATTCTCGCCCCGGCGAAGCTCCATTTCGTTTCGGAATTGGGATTAGTTCTGGAGAAGTGGTTTCGGGAAATATTGGTTCGGAAAAGCGGATGGATTACACGGTAATTGGGGATGCGGTGAATTTGAGCTCGCGATTGGAACAGCTTACAAAAGAGTACGGCTGCGATATAATTTTGAGCGAATTTACCTACAGTTTGTGTCGGGAACGAATTTGGGTGCGAGAGTTGGACAAGGTGCGGGTTAAGGGCCAAAATCAGTCGGTGGGTATTTACGAGTTGCTGCAAAATAGTGCCGATATGATCGACGGGGAAACCGTTCGGTTTTTGGAACTTTACAGCAAAGGTCGGGATGCTTATATTGCTAGAAATTATCAGAAAGCTATTAGTTTTTTTGAGGCGGCTTTAGCAATGAGACCCAGCGATCGACCTGTGGAAGTTCACATCGAGCGATCGCTCAGCTATTTGGAAGTGCCCCCACCCGATGATTGGGACGGCGTGCATACAATAACAACCAAGTAGTAGGTTATATCACATCCGAGCGATCGAAAGTAAAAAGATTGGATAAACTTTTGATATCTTCCTTATGACAGAGTTAAAACCTGTAAAAAAGTGAAAAGATAAATCGGGTGCAAGATTAAAGTTAGTATTTATTTCCAGACACTTAAATGAATTATTTATCAGTTCCGAATGCCACAAAAGCCGATCGGATTCTGGTGGTAGATGACGCACCAGATAATGTTTTGTTGGTACAGACAATTCTGGAAGAAGAAGGTTACGAAATTAGCACGGCGGATAACGGATTTTCTGCCTTGAGCCAAATAGACAAGTCACCCCCCGATTTGCTACTGCTAGATGTAATGATGCCGGGCATGGACGGTTACGAAGTCACCAAGCGAATCAGACAAAATAAGGAATTGCCCTTTATCCCGATTTTGCTGATCACAGCTCACGACAGTGCTAGCGTAGTCCAAGGACTGGACATGGGAGCAGACGATTTCATCCGCAAACCGGTGGAAATGGACGAACTGCTGGCTCGGGTGCGATCGCTCCTGCGGCTCAAACACAGCGTAGACGAGCGCAATTCGATCGCCATCCAGCGCGAAGATTTTGTCTCCCGACTCGCTCACGACTTGCGGACGCCCCTCGTAGCAGCCGATCGAATGCTAGATTTAATGCAGCAGGGAGCTTTGGGAGAAATTTCGCCTCAGATGCGCGACGCTTTCGGGACGATGGTTCGCAGCAACCAAAACCTGATCGCGATGGTAAATATGCTGCTGGAAGTCTACCGCTACGAAGCAGGCCGCAAATCCCTAAGTTTCGCTCCCGTGGACTTGCGCCAGCTCATTAATGAAGTAGCTGAAGAACTCGCTCCCCTAGCCGAGGCTAAAAGTTTGTCGGTGAATTTAGACTTGACAGAAAGTGCAGAAAGTGCTCCGATTGCGAAGTATCCGGGCGATCGTCTGGAACTGCACCGCTTGCTGACAAATTTAATCGGAAATGCGATTAAATTCACCGATAGCGGCTCAATAGATGTCGGCTTAAAAGCTGCTAATTCACCTGCTTATACTAGCTTCAAAAACCAACCGCTGGCCTGGGTAATCATTCAAGTCCAAGACACCGGCGCGGGAATTTCTCCCACCGAACAAGCAAAGTTATTTGAAAGGTTTGGCCCGGGAACTCACAAAAAATCCGGTACAGGTTTGGGACTGCACCTCTGCCGCCAAATAGTCGAAGCTCACCGCGGCACGATCGAGGTAAACTCTGAGTTGGGCAAAGGCAGTTTGTTTACTATTCGCTTGCCTTGTTAGAGCGGTATAATTAACTCTAACTTTGGGGTGCGAAAAGCGCACATTACTACAGATAAACTGTAATTGTAGGTTGCAAATTGCGTACCTAATCGAATTATGGTTAATGGGAGCATCCCAATTTGGTAAAAAGCGTTTTTTAGGAGCGCTCACGTCGTCCATAGCGAACGATTTAGCCGTTCGCTATGGACGACGTGAGCGCGCTAGATCATCCAAATATATTATTCTGATACAACCGTCCACGGTCTGAAAGCAAAAATGGGATGCTCCCTGGTTAATTTACCGGATGTCATATAATTACTTGGCAACCGAATTTATGGCAATATGTCTAACTGTCCAGTGTGCGGTGCTGAATACATAGAAAAAGCCGAGTTTTGCTCGATTTGCGGCTGGGATTTGACTCCCTACCCGCAGCGTGCTAAGCCTTCCAAAACTTATTTAAAAAAAGAACAAGTTAGATTGCAGTGGGCAAAACAAATGTGGGAATTGGCCCGCAATCAACAAAATTGGTCAGCCAGATTTGATGAGTTGCAACAGGAATTGCAGCAAGGTGCGATCGCCCGCACGTACCTGCAATCTCAGTTAGAATGGGTTTTGTACCGCCTCGAACAACTAAACCCCGAATTCATTGTCAGCACTCTAGTGCGGCTGGAAGAGAAAATCAGCGCCATACCTGACAAAACTCCGGCTATCTCGGAAGTGGGGATGGACTACCGACAACTGACAAAGCTATTAGAAACGGGAAAATGGCGCAAAGCTGACGAACACACTTGGGAAATCTTGCTGCAAATCGCTGTCAGGGAAGACGAAGGCTGGCTGAGTGCAGCCGATATTGACGGCTTTCCTCCTACAGACCTTCGCACGATCGACCAACTTTGGCAACAATACAGCAGCGGGAGGTTCGGATTGACGGTGCAGCAGCAGATTTGGGAAAGTACCGGGGCAAATTATACTGAATTTTGCGATCGAGTCGGCTGGCGAGTCAAGGAAAATTGGAAATATTACAGCGAGCTCTCCTTCAGCGAAAAAGCTCCCCCCGGACATCTCCCCGTCACCGCATGGAGACAGCGCGCCTGTTACGGTGCCGGTAAACTCACCGCAGCAGAAAACTTTGCCCGCATCGCTGCGAAACTTGCAACTGGCGATCGGTAATCGTCCAAAATAAAAAATTCAAAATTGACATTAGCTGCTATAATCAAAACGGTTCAGCAACTGGGGCTGTGGCTCAGATGGATAGAGCAAGCGCCTCCTGAAGAATCGGGCACCCTGCGAGGAAACTCTGGGAGTGAATGTGGTCAAACTCGGTGAAACCTAAAGAGTTCGTGGGTTCCTATGACTCTAAGGCAATACCAAGCCAAGCCTGAGTTCGCGGCGATTATGCGATCGCCTACACTTGAATCAGGAAGGTCTAGAGACTAGACGGCCACCACCTAAAGGCTGCAAAAGTCCACGGTGAAGGTATAGTCCAGAGAGTGGGGAAACTCACACAAATCTGAAGCGCTAGGTCGCCGGTTCGACTCCGGCCAGTCCCGTTAAAAATTAAGAAAAATTAAAACCAGGAGGGGAAAGCCTAAGTTTTGCCCCTCTCTTTTGCATATCCGCTAACGAATTCACCCAAAGATGGAGTTAATCTCAAATCTCAAATCCCATGACCAGAGTTTAAGCCCCCAGCACCAGCTTTAGACTCAATCTAAAATCTAAAATCTAAAATCTAAAATCTAAAATCCCCTGACCCTTTTTTAATTTTTAATTTTTAATTCCTGTTAGTGGGCTGTACGTGCGGTATTTTTTGTTATTGTTCCTTTGTCAGCTACATAAAATTTTTATAGGTTTAGATGTGGTTAAGAGTCAATTTAAACAAGCAGCGTTACAAGCGTTTGAAGACTTCACGCAGTTTTTGGTTCCTAGTAGGGCTTTTGATGGCGTCTTGGTTCGGCTATCAGCAGCTTAAGAGCGAATTTCAGAGACCCCAAGCTTTGTTAGTTCTAGGTGGGGCTACGGAGCGAGAGGTGTTTGCCGCCAAATTTGCTCGGACTCATCCTGAATTGCCGATTTGGGTGTCGTCTGGGAGCAATCCAGAGTTCGCAGAATGGGTGTTTTCAGAAGCGGGAATTAAGTCCGATCGCGTACACTTAGACTACAGAGCCGTGGATACGGTAACAAATTTTACCACGCTG
Organism: Microcoleus sp. N3A4; assembly: GCF_036701805.1. Taxonomy (NCBI): domain Bacteria; kingdom Bacillati; phylum Cyanobacteriota; class Cyanophyceae; order Oscillatoriales; family Microcoleaceae; genus Microcoleus; species Microcoleus sp. N3A4. Next base: position 73,014 of record NZ_JAUBRJ010000015.1, on the reverse strand, counting down.
GTAGATGAATTAAAAGCTCGAGGAATTGACAGCGTGTATCTGATCACTTCTGACGATCATATGCGGCGAGCTCAGATTATCGGCGAAATCGTGCTCGGCAGTCGAGGCATTAGCTTCAAGCCTGTGGCAGTTCCGTCTGGACGAACCCCCGAACCGATGCAAAAAGCTCTTCGCGACGGTGCTAGAGCTATTCTTTGGCTGACAACCGGTTATACAGGTGCTAACTTCACTCAAGCCAGAATTGAATAAACAAAGGGAAGTATTGAGGAAAAGCTAACATCCTTTTCCCTTCTCCAAGGTTTTAAAACTTGTCTCCTATTGTGAACGAACTGCGAAAACGCTGATGATAAATGCGTAACAGAAGAAGTAGTTTAAAATCAGTAGATGAACTTCAAGAGCCAAAGTTAGCGATCGACCAAATTCTGCCGCAAGTTCTGGAGAAAATTTTGAGTAACAGCAAGACTGCGGATGTTTTTTCGGCTTTGGTGCCGGCTTTAGGCGAGGTGTTAAATTGCGATCGCGTCTTTCTCTACCTCCGCAATCCTGAAACCCAAACGGGCAGAGTATCTTAATGCTGGCGTCGCAACTCGAACTGTCCAGAGATTAGGGACGCGGAATGGAAAAAAGAACCGGAATCTTTAGGGCAAGAAGACCCTTTGTTTGCAGCAGCTTTGCGGAGTGAACCTTCGATTTTTGTTGAGGATGTTGAAACAGTAAATCCTGAATTTGTCAACAAAGATTTTGAGGCAAAAGAGTTCGGACATCGAGCTTTAATTCACGCTCACCTTTGTGCTGACGGCTGATTGTGGGGAATTTTGCAGCCTTGTATTTTCGATCGCCCCAGAGTTTGGACTGACTTTGACTGCCAAGTTATCGCAGCAGTTACAGAAAAAATTTCGCCCTTAGCTGTCGCTTTTGTCAGATGCGATCGCACAACCGCAATAAAATAGGTTGGTAGTGAGTACGAAGAGTCCTCACTACCAACCCACAACGATGTTTTTTCCTTCCTCAAACCCGGTTTCTGAGTAAATTCTACAAACATCCTTCAAGGTAATCAGCGCCCCAAATCGTGCATAGCATTAATCTCGATCGCACATCTTTGAGTCAGCGCTTCCAACTCCTCGCGATTCGACGAACCGGGCGCCTCAATTAGCTTGCCAATTCGCACCGTCAGCGGCACCGGACGCGGCACTGCCGAACCTTTCGACGAAATCGCGTGAGTTCCCCACAAACTAACAGGTAACAGCGGTGCTTTTGCCTTAGCAGCTATCAGCGCAGCACCTAATTTCGGTTCAGTAATTCGACCGTCGGGAGTCCGAGTTCCCTGCAAAAATACACCCGTCGCCCATCCATTCTCCAAAGAGTTGATAGCCGAGCGAATTGCACTGCGATCTGCACTTTCCCGCTTCACTGGATAAGCACCGTAAAGCGTAATTGCTTGCTTCAAAATAGGAACTTTAAATAACTCTTCCTTCGCCATAAATGCGACCGGCCGCCTCATGCAATTAGATAAAATCGGCGGGTCAAAATCGCTGGCGTGATTGCTGACTACCACCAGCGGCCCTTCTGTCGGAACATTTTCTGCACCGTAGATGCGGCCCCGAAAGTACAGGTGCAGCATCGGGCTGACAATTGACCACTTAAATAAATAGTAGAGAAGTAAACTCTCGACTGGTTCGCGACTTTTGCTCACGGAAAAAACCTTGAATTTTAAATGACACCGAATATTAGCCTATCAGTTCAGCTATTGAAAATTAACAATATTTTGTAGGTTTGCAATTACGCAAGTTCCATAAATTGAGGGTGCAAAATGCGAACCTTACCCTTGCGAAAAAACTCAGTATCGCGAAGGCGGACTTCGCTTGTCTGCTTTTAGGTGCTGGTCAGAATTTATTCGGGTGCTGATTCGTACACTAACCTCTATCAATTTATGGGTAGCATTGCTTTTTGTCCTTCAGGGGAAGTCGCGTAACCCAAAAAACTCTTAACCGCTTGGCTGGGGGATTGTTGTGTAGTAAAACTGTCGCTTGTCAGGATAATTAGGGGCTTCCAGTGCGGGCCGTCTACGGGCAGTCCCACAGCCTGTTCCGCGCGCCTACTATGCTTCTGCCAGGTTTTTTGGCTCATCAGCCAGTAAAGGTCTTTTTTAATACAATTACCAGCTCAGCTTGATTTTTACGCTCAGTCTACATCAAGATTTGCCGATCGCCCCGTCAGGTCGATCGATATCTACATTTTCGATCGAGATATTCTAGCTGTCTCGATCGTCTATCCCCGAGTTGTACAACAGCCAATATTCGGATTTGCCTGTTGTGCGATTCGTTTTTGGGCAATCTTCGGGCCAATTAACTCTGAATTTTAGAGCCTGCCGTTTAATAACAGGCTAAAAATAGATTAAGCGGGCAAATCTGCCAAACTACTAACATTTACCAGCGCTAAATCTGGACAAGTCCGTTTGATCAAACCTGTGAGAACTTTACCGGGGCCAATTTCCACTACGCGATCGATTCCTTGTTGCGGCAATTGCAGGGAAATTTCTCGCCACCGCACCCCTTTGGTCATCTGCTGAGTCAACCGCTGCTTTAAAGTGGCTGCGCTGGTAGTGGCTGACGGTTCTGCGTTCGAGAGCACCAGCATTTTAGCATCGGAAAATCTTGCAGACTTTAGGGCTAGTTGAAACTCGGCCGCCACTGATGCCATCAGCGGAGAGTGAAACGCACCGGAAACATTCAATTTAACGGCGCGTTTGACTTTGATTTTGGCAAGCAAATCTTCTACTGCAGCAGGCGTTCCAGAAATCACGACTTGTGCTTCGCTGTTGTCGTTTGCCAGCACCACGTCTCGGCTGTATTGAATTTGCAGTTCTAGTTCCTGCCTGTCGAAGCCCAGCAAAGCCACCATTTGCCCGCCGCAGGCAGTGTCCATGAGTTCGGCGCGGCGTTTGACTAAGCGCAATCCCGTTTCAAAGTCAAAGACGCCTGCTGCGTAGAGGGCAACGTATTCTCCTAAACTGTGACCGGCAACCACTGCTGGTCGATCGCTTTTTTCTCGCACTAAATCTGTCAAAATACTTTCTACTACGAACAAGCAAGGCTGAGTGTAGAGAGTCCTAGATAGTTTTGCTTCTTCTTTTTGGCAAACTTCCGGGACAGACCAACCTAAAATTTCTTTAGCTAGCTCAAATTTGGCTTTGGCTGTAGGCAAGTTTAATAAGTCTGCACCCATTCCGATCGCCTGGGAACCTTGTCCGGGAAATACCCATGCTGTTTTAGTCATTTTTCCGGTAATCTGCTAATTGGTGGTTGCTAATTGGTGATTGCAAAAATTCTTTCTTTCCCGCTTCTAAGTTCGCTCGCTGGTATCCGCTATCTTTCGGTTAACGAACTATCTACTCGCGACTAACAATCATAACATATAACTGCTTTTTACGAGGTTTATATTTTTTGGGGCTACTTTAATCAGATTAATAGCCCTAGCAAAATTTTTAACCTTCAAGCTGGGGAAAGTCGATCGAAAAATAGAGGGTTTTTAATCTCAGGATGTGATAGTCAAGAACTCCTGTCCTCCGCGTGCAGCCGTGCACCTTACCCTATGTATGGCGTGTAAAAGGATTTTTATTGTTTGAGGGTCGCACTCCCGACAATCACCAGGGCAAGTTGACAGTCGGGAAATATCACCTTCCCCATTGAAAAATCGCCGCCCCCCAAGTCAAACCTGCACCGAAACCAGCCGCAGCAATAGTATCGCCAACTTTTACTTTACCCAGACGCACAGCTTCGTCTAAGGCAAGGGGAATTGAAGCCGCTGAGGTATTGCCGTAATTTGCCAAATTGCTGATTACTTTTTCAGGGGGAATCTTTAGCCTTTGGGCAACTGCATCGAGAATCCGCTGATTGGCTTGGTGCAACAGCAGCCAGTCAATTTCTGCGGCGCTGATATTTGCCCGAAACATAGCTTTTTCTATGACTTCAGGCACTTTTCTCACGGCAAAGCGATAGATTTCTTGACCGTTCATTGTGATGGGATGAAATCCGCCAACTCCGACGCTGACGCCCTCAATTAATTCTTTTGACTCGGCTTTGTAAGCCAAATTGAGAGACGCATTTTGCGTGCCGTCGCTGCGAATTTCAAATCCCAAAAAGCGATCGACTTCTGAAGCCTGCAATACCACCGCACCTGCACCGTCTCCAAATAGAATGCAAGTACCCCGATCCGACCAATTCACCCAGCGAGATAAAATATCTGCTCCGATCAGCAAAACATTTTGATAAACCCCTGTCCGAATGAACTGCGAGGCTGTCACTAAACCAAAAACAAAGCCCGAACAAGCTGCTGTCAAATCAAAAGCCACAGCTTGTGTCGCGCCCAACTGATATTGAATTTTACTGGCAGTGCCAAACAAATCGTCAGGACTTGAGGTCGCCAAAATAATCAAATCAATATCTGCAGGCGAAATTTCTGCCATTGCGATCGCCTGAAGCGATGCCTCTGACGCTAAATCGCACAAAGAAGTGCGATCGTCCGCCAGCCTGCGGGAGCGAATGCCCGTCCGCGCCCCAATCCACTCGTCAGAAGTTTCTACTATCTGACTCAAACCGTTATTATCCAGCGAAACCTGCGGTGTACAAGAACCGCTACCCGTGACGGCAATGCCGAACCCTGATTGCTGCAACATTCCTCTCCATTTACTCGCTGTTCGACCGAGAAATTAAAAATTAAAAACTACCAATTAAAATTATTTTTTAAACTGCTGAAATTACTTTTTTTAAGCAAAACAGCTTATTTAAGCTGACATTTTTAATTTGACATTTTTAATCTTTAATTCCTACTTACTGCTTCTAATTCACAGCTTCTTGTTCCAGAGCGCTTTGGCGATTGGACGATCGAATTCGCTCCAGCACTTGGTTGTCAATAGCCTCCTTCGCCAAACGAATGGCATTAAAAATCGAGGCAGCTTGAGACGAACCGTGGCTGATAATGCAAACTCCAGCAACGCCCAACAGCAAACCGCCGCCGTGTTCAACGTGGTCTACCCGCTGCTTGAACCCTTTGAGGCTTTCTTGCAGGAGGGGAGCGCTAATTTGATTTTTGAGTCCGGCCGCCAATTCTTCCTTAAGCACTTGCACCACGACTTCGCCCACCGCTTCGGCAAACTTCAACAACACGTTACCGACAAATCCGTCGCAGACAATCACGTCGAAGTTCCCCGACAGCACGTCGCGGCCTTCGGCATTGCCCACAAAAGGAATGTTCGGGTTGTCCACCAATAACTGGTGGGTGCGTACCGCTGCGTCGTTGCCTTTAGAAGGTTCTTCGCCAATGTTGAGCAAGCCGATTTTAGGTTCGGCGACGCCCAGCACGCACTGGCTGTAAATAGTTCCCATAAGAGCGAACTGCTCCAAAAATTTGGGGCGGCAGTCCACATTAGCGCCGACATCGAGAATGAGTACAGAGCTGCCCGGTACCATTGTCGGCAAAACCGCACCGATCGCAGGGCGATCGATTCCGGGGAGCCGCCCCAACCTCAGCAGGGCAGCAGCCATTGCCGCGCCGGAGTGACCGGCGGACACCACAGCATCAGCTTGCTGCTGCTTTACCAAGTTCATCGCTACGTTAATCGAAGCGTTGGGCTTGCGTTTGAGGGCACTTAAAGGTTCTTCGTGCATTTCCACCGCTCCTTCAGAAGGAACGATTTCTAGCTGACCTGTAGAGACGCGGCCGATCGCGTCTTGTTGCCGGAGCGAGTCTTCTATTTGCTGCGGGTCGCCCACGAGCAAAATCTCTACGCCTAATTCTTCTTGTGCCTTAAGCGCTCCAGCTACAACTTCGGCGGGGGCATGATCCCCACCCATAGCGTCGATTGCAATTCTTGCGCGTGTCGATCCCATTGACCAATGTTTGAGAAACACTAAAAATTCTACCAGGAAGTCAGGAGCGTGAATCCAGAAGTCTGAATAAAGAATTACAATTGGCGATCGCCCGATCGGACAATTGTCATAAAAATACTCGGTAAGTGGGAAACTCAGTGGCTTTAGCCCGCTCGTGGAAAACGACTCGGCGATTTCAATCGCCTTGAATCCCCTTGCGGGGTTGGAGAGGTATGATTGCCTCTCCGATTCGGGGTATGGTTGCCCCGTCTCCCTTTCGGGGTAATGTTCGCTTCGCCAAGGTTATAAAGGCTTGTCACGCTTACAGCACTGTCTCAGTGACTTTAAGACTGTTTAACTGTAAACAACAGAGCGGAAAACTAGCGTCGCATTCTCCGGTGTTATGACCTGAATAACGTAGTCAGCTAAGACTTAGGCTGGTCAGTACAGCTTGCTCGATCGCTCTAACAAGCTCAGTGGCTTTAGCCCTGAGTTACTGACTTCCGACTACTCTGATAGAACTTGTTTTGTCCCTACTTTACTATTTTTGACTGCAAATTGAAAAAATCAATGAAATAGTTTACATGACCGCAAGCACTTTAGTCCGGGAACCCCGGATTCATCCGTGGAGCGAGAAAACAGATCCCCATCCTCATCGCAAGCCCCCGGATTTATCAGTGGGAGCGCTTTCTTCAATCTAAAATCTAAAATCTAAAATCGATTGACTTTAGGAGTAAAAAATGCTGGATTTATTTAGCTCGGGAATCATGTCTTTGTGGCTGGACATGGCTGGGGTAGGCAGTGCCGCGCCTAATGCTGCGTCAGTGCTGGCTTGGCGGGGAGGGATACCCGGGTTAGTGGTGGCCGAAGATTTGGCTTTTGGGGGAATAGATGCGGCAAATCCAGACTTGCCCGCAGCAGCCACGGTGCGGGAATATTTAAAAGATTTGAAGGACAAGAACCTGATTGACGGGAATCAGGGAATTTGGGTGCAAGCAGGAATAGTGCCGCTGGTAAGTCAGCAGGGGAAGATGCTGATGCCTGGGGCTTCGCTGACTAAGATTGCGACTTCTCTGGCGTCGCTGGAAACTTGGGGCCCGGATTATCAGTTTGAAACGCGGTTCCGGGGAACCGGGCCGATTAGGAATGGGGTGTTGCAGGGGGATTTGGTGGTCAGCGGCGGGGGCGATCCGCTGTTTGTGTGGGAGGAGGCGATCGCCGTCGGCAATGCTCTCAATCAAATGGGTATCGATCGGGTGGCGGGCAATTTGGTGGTGACTGGCAATTTTCGCATGAATTACCAGTCCGATCCTTTGGCTGCGGGGGAGATACTTCGGCAAGCCCTCGACGGGATCGGTTGGCCTGCGGACTTGGTGGCAATGTATTCTAAGATGGCTCCGGGAACTAGAAAGCCGCAAGTCACGGTGGCCGGTAGCGTCATTGCTGAGAAATTTGTGACTTCGGGGCATTTGCTGCTGAAGCGCCGATCGCTCCCTTTAGCCGAAATTCTCAAGCAGATGAACGTCCACAGCGACAATGAAATAGCTCAGATGCTGGCCGACGATTTGGGCGGGGCACAAATAGTGCAGCAGCAAGCGACTTGGGCGGCGGGGGTGCCGGCGGCGGAACTTCAATTGGTTAACGGTTCGGGATTGGGAGTGGAAAATCAGATGTCTCCGAGGGCGGCTTGTGCGATGATGCAGGCGATCGCCCGCAACCTTCAGACTACCCCGCTGACGATTGCTGACTTGTTTCCGGTGTCCGGGCGCGATAAAGGAACTGTGGAACACCGGCATATTCCGCGATCGGCTGTGGTGAAAACTGGTACTTTGGACACCGTGATTGCTTTGGCTGGAGCGATACCCACGCGCGATCGGGGTTTAGTTTGGTTTGCAATTATTAATCGCGGCACCGATTGGGACTCTCTGAGAGCGCAGCAAGATATATTTTTGCAAAAATTGGTGCAGCAGTGGGGAACTGCATCGATTTTGCCGCTAGCGATTACACCGCACATTGACGGTGCCAGACCGGCATTAGGGGCTGCAAATCGCAGCGATATTTTGGTGGGAGGTTAAGAAATAGCGGTTGAGTTGAGCTTCGGGGAAGGAGCGCTGACAAAATAGCTTAGAATTGGAACAGGACTATTGTGCAAGAAGATGATCAAACTGCGATTGAAGAGATACGGGAAAAAACGCGAGACAAGCTACCGGATTGTAGCGATGAACAGTTCTACCCGCCGCGACGGCCGTCCTCTAGAAGAGCTCGGCTTTTACAACCCCAGAAATAACGAAACCAGGCTGGATGTTCCAGCGATTGTCAAGCGCCTGCAAGAAGGCGCTCAGCCAACTGACACCGTGCGTGACATCCTGAGAAAAGCCCATGTATTTGAACAAGTCGGAGCCGGAGCCAACGTTGAATCCAGCACAGCAGCAGTCAGCTAGTCCCAACTACGCTGGACTGGTTAAATTTTTAATTGGGCCTTTTTTAGAGTCGCCCGGATCTTTGCGGGTTGATTGCGAACTGCACCCGCGCCAATCGCGGGTCTGGGTTCGGCTCGCTTTTGAAGATCCGGACAAAGGGCGGGTTTACGGTAGGGGCGGACGTAATATTCAGGCAATTAGAACTACCCTCGAAGCGGTGGCGCAGACGGCGGGTCAGTCGCTCTACTTAGATATATACGATGGCGAAGCGGGCGATCGAGGCTCCGGGCCGCCCAGGGGCGATCGCGACCGAGACCGCCCGGATCGCGGTACGCGCGATCGAGGAGACTTCCGGCCCCGAACTCCGCCTCCGTCGCCGAGTCCCTTAGCTAGCAGAACTCCGAGAGAACAACCTCGCCGTACTAACACACCTACGTTTAGAACAAGCAGAAATACTCCCGGTTATTAACTAACTGCAAAGCTGAGAAAGAATTTTAGATTTTAGATTGCCTGTGGTAGACTTTAGTATTACAAGCCCCGTTAGATTTGAGATTGCCGGTTTTGCGATCGGACACAAATGTAAAATTCCAAAGGTCAGCGGGTTCAGGTAAATCTAAAATCTAAAATTGCCTGACTTAATAGAAGGGAGATTTGATTTGTGCCTCAAGCACCAAACTCATTTGCGAGTTAAACAAAAAAGACGCTTAGATACTAGGTAAAAGCTAGTACCGGGCGTCTTTTTGTTCCACAACTCGACTGATGGAACTGTTAATTGTTAACTTTTAGTTGCTTATTTGGAGGAGCTCATGCTGGCATGACTGAAAAACTAACAATAGAGTTACCCAACACTCAAAGCGCCATGTCGCTGGCAGGGAATCAAGAAGAAAACCTGAAAATTATCTCTAAGCAAACTGGCGCTAACCTGGTAATGCGAGGGCAAGAACTGCTGATTTCCGGCACGAAAAATCAAGTAGAATTGTGTCATAAATTAGTGCGATCGCTCTCCGACTATTGGAAATCCGGCAAAACTATTACCGGAGTTGAAATCCAGACGGCGCGCCACGCTTTGGATACCAACCGCCAAGACGATTTGCAAGACTTGCAGCGAGACGTACTCGCCAAAACACGCCGCGGCGAAGAAATTAGAGCCAAAACCTTCAAGCAGCGGCAGTACGTCCAAGCAGTACGCACCCATGACCTGACATTTTGCATCGGCCCCGCCGGTACAGGCAAGACATTTTTAGCAGCTATTTTCGCCATCCAAGCTTTGTTAAGCAAACAGTACGAACGGCTAATCTTAACCAGGCCGGCTGTAGAAGCAGGCGAAAAATTAGGATTTCTGCCGGGAGATTTGCAGCAAAAAGTCGATCCGTATTTGCGCCCGCTTTACGACGCCCTGCAAGAAATGATCGACCCCGAAAAAATGGCCGACTTAATGGAAAGAGGCCTGATCGAAGTAGCTCCTTTAGCTTATATGCGAGGGCGCACTCTCAGCAATGCTTTCGTAATTTTGGACGAAGCTCAAAATACGACGCCGGCTCAAATGAAAATGGTGTTGACTCGTCTCGGCTTTCGATCGAGAATGGTAGTAACGGGCGATATTACTCAAACAGATTTGCCACCAAACCAACAGTCGGGATTGGCAGTTGCCCAAAATATTCTGCGCCACGTTGAGGGCATTGCTTTCTGCGAATTCACTCAGGCGGATGTGGTGAGACACCCGCTAGTGCAGCGGATTGTCGCTGCTTACGAACTGCACGAAAAATAGTCAGCAGTCATTAGTCAGTAGTCAGTAGTCAGCAGTCAGTTGGCAACAGTGAACAGTCAACAGTCAACAGTCAACAGTCAACAGTCAACAATTCCCAATTCCCAATTCCCAATTCCCAATTCCCAATTCCCAATTCCCAATTCCCAATTACCAATTACCAAATTATGACTAACCTGAAAGAATTCTTAGAAGCTTGCGAAAATTTGGGGACACTGCGTTTAATCGTGACTAGCAGCGCGGCTGTGCTGGAAGTGCGCGGTTCAATTCACAAGCTGTTTTATGCGGAATTACCGAAGGGTAAATATGCAAATATGCACGCCGAAATATTTGAGTTCCACCTGAATATGGACAAAATCAAACAGGTGAAGTTCGAGACTGGCGAAGCGAAAAGAGGCAATTTTACTACTTATGCAATTCGTTTTCTGGACGAACAAAATGAGGCTGCTTTGAGCGCGTTTTTGCAGTGGGGAAAGCCGGGGGAATACGAACCGGGACAGGTGGAAAACTGGCACGAATTGAAGGAAAAATACGGGGAGGTTTGGGAACCGCAACCTGTTGCTGAGATTTGAAGCTATTTTTTTTCAGAAGATTGTAGCAAAATTATCAAAACATCAGGACATTCAACGACAGGATTACTCTACTCCTAAATGTAAACTTTAATAAGCTGTTGTGCATTTAAATAGCAGGGTAAACGCATCTTAACTTTAACGCAAAATATCGTACAGTTTAATATTGACAGGAGTTACGCAGTTGAACTAAAAATAGGGTAGAAGGAAGGCATGAATCCACCCAAATACACCGCTATTGAATACATCAACTTTCTGATTGCGACGCAAAAGGCATACAGTTGCAAGGCAGCGGAACGAGTTCAACAAATAACGGAGAGTACGGCAGCAGATGATGCCATCAATCGGTTGCTGCATCGACTGGAACCCGATCCGAACGAGCTTTGGCAGGACGCAGAAGCCTCGGTTGAGTTGGAGCAAGGGATTTTGGTGGTGGACGATAGGATACTCGACAAGTGGTATGCAAAAAAGATGGGCAAGCGTAAGTCGGCAATGGTCGGGTAAGCACAAGCGCGTTGTTCCAGGCATCAATCTGACCAGTCTGTTGTGGTCGGATTGGGGTTCAGATGTTGGAGCAAGAATTCAAGGAAGCGCCGCGCTCACGGGATAAAAATAAAAATTCAGCTCCGGCAGTCGTGGAATTTCCAGAGCCGGCCGACTTGCTCAATCAGTTGAAGACCAAGCGCAAAAAATCCGGGGCGAACTTGGCAGATATAGAGGCGGTGTTGGAAATACTAGAAAACCCTTAGCAGACAAGAAAAGTTTTCAACGGAGAGGGTGGGATTTGAACCCACGGAACCTTGCGGTTCACCTGATTTCAAGTCAGGCGCATTCGACCACTCTGCCACCTCTCCTGGCGCATAAATTTTATCATACCAGCAATTGTCTCTAACTACAAATAGCCGCAGATTCAGTGCGTCGGTAAAGAATTTTTTCTAAAACCACCGCGAAATCCTCCCCCAGCCAAACCAGAGACACTTCCGACACTGCTCCATTTTCCAGCAGAACGATCGAGAAATTCCGCAGTTTCGAGCACTCTCTCTCCACAATTCGCGGTACGCTGGCCGCATTCAAATACACCGTACCCTCCGCACTCACCTCCAGCGACTTCCGCAATTCGTGCTTCGTGTGCCGCAGTTTGTGGTGCATATGACCAAAAGTTACCAGAGGTACGTGCTTCCCAGAACTCCGAGTTCGATCGATCGCCTCCGCAAAATCCGGGTCGCCCCAATCCCCTCCCAGCGGCTTCCAATCTCGCCCGCAGGGGTCTTCAGGAGCCTCTCCCAAGCCCGTCGGGCCAGTGTGACCCAAAAAAATCACATTTTCGCAGTCCGCATCCGCCGCAGCCCCTGCTATCCGCCCCGCCGACTCCTCAAAACTTTCTACCCCAAACCACTCCGAGTAAAAATCCCCGTACTTCCACTCCGAGCCCCCCCAAGTAAACGGGCGGCTTCCTACCACAGTTACGCCCAATTCGGGAAAATCACGCTTCCCGTAACCGACATGAGCTTCTCCCATCAAATCTAACTGCTGTTTTACCCAATTTTCTTGAGTTCGATCGTAAGGGCACTGACTGCGGCCCCACTCCGTCGCCGTGTACCAAGCGTCGTGGTTGCCAAAAACCGCTGCTTTCGGAATGTTCAATTGGGCGATCGCCCGCACCACCTCCACCGACTCATTGCCAAAATCCCCCACAAACAGCACCAAGTCAACGCCCAGATGCTTCAGCGCCTCGCCGTCTTCAGGTTCCCACTGATCGTGAACATCCCCCACCACCGCAATTTTGATAGATTTAGCTTTATTCATAAGATTTGTCATGTGCGATCGATCCCTAGCCCCTTCTTATCAGCATAAGAAACAGCGACCAATTTTTGCGCTCTCCCCCAGCCAATTTTAGATTTTAGATTTTAGATTTTAGATTTTAGATTGGCTCCACTCAACTGCCAGCACTTTTTGGTGAATTCAACTATAATTCAAAATACACTTTAGCTGTCTTCGCCACCTTCCCCGGAATATTCTAACTGTGTTTACCACCGCACCTGCTCCGAACTTTACTCAAACCCGACTGCCCGACGACTTGTTTGCAGCCATTAACGCCCTCAAACAAGAGTTAAACGCCGTCATTCTCGCCCACTATTACCAAGACTCCGAGATTCAAGACATCGCAGACTTCATTGGCGACTCCCTAGAACTTGCCCGCAAAGCCGCCAACACCAGCGCCGATGTCATAGTTTTTGCCGGAGTTCATTTCATGGCGGAAACCGCAAAAATTCTGAATCCCGACAAATTAGTGTTGTTGCCAGACTTAAATGCTGGGTGTTCCCTCGCCGACAGTTGTCCTCCCGATGCCTTTGCAGCTTTCAAAGCCGATCGACCAGGACATTTGGTAATTTCCTACATTAATTGTACCGCCGCCATTAAGGCAATGAGCGATATAATTTGCACCAGTTCTAACGCGGTTAAAATTGTCAACCAAATTCCCGCAAATCAGCCGATAATTTTTGCACCAGATCGCAATCTCGGCCGCTACGTTATGGAACAAAGCGGTAGACACATGGAACTTTGGCAAGGAGCTTGCATCGTCCACGAAAACTTCTCAGAAAAAAAGATAGTTCAACTCAAAATCGAAAATCCCGAAGCCGAAATAATTGCCCACCCAGAATGCGAACCTCCCGTGCTGCGCCACGCCAATTACATCGGCTCCACCACCGCTTTGCTCAAATATTCTCAAGCTAGTTCCAGCCAAGCCTTTATTGTCGCGACTGAACCGGGAATCATTCACCAAATGGCAAAGCAAGCTCCGCAAAAACGATTCATTCCCGCTCCTGGCAACAATAATAGTTGTGCTTGCAACGAATGCCCGCATATGAGATTAAATACCTTGGAAAAATTGTATCTAGCTATGAAAAATCTAACCCCCGAAATTACCATGCCTCAAAATATTCAACTAGCAGCCTTGCAGCCCATCCAACGAATGCTAGAAATGAGCTAACCGCCGGCTATTTTTAAGTAAATTTATTGGAGGTAGGGTTGGGCACGGCGATTAAATTAAGCGATCGCCTAACCCACCAACATCGATCGGCAATCCGTGAATCAGTTGTCAACTCTTTCTCTTCTCTTCCTCTGCGCCTCGGCGCCTCTGAGGTTCCTTCCTTTAAAACTCAGGATAAATGATGCCCGAAAAACTGATTGTTTTCACCCGCTATCCCGAACCGGGAACAACCAAAACTCGACTTATTCCGGTGCTGGGAAAAACAGGCGCTGCCAACCTTCACCGCTTGATGGCCCAACGGACGATCGCCTGCGCTCTCTCTATCCAAAAATCCCGCCGGTTATCGGTAGAAATTCACGGAGCCGGCGGCAGCCAACAACTGATGCAAGAGTGGTTGGGAACTGATATTATTTATCAAAATCAAATAGACGGCGATTTGGGAGCAAAAATGACAGCAGCGTTTCAAAACTCTTTTAATTCAGGGGTTGACAAAAGTGCAATTATTGGCACTGATTGTCCTGATTTGAAAGCAGAAATCATGGCACAAGCTTTTGAGGAACTGAGCCAGCACGATTTAGTTTTGGGCCCGGCAAAAGACGGAGGTTATTATCTGATCGGGATGCGGCGATCCATACCGGAATTGTTCGGTGGCATTCACTGGGGAACCAGTGAAGTATTTGCTTGTACGAGAGCGATCGCCCAAAAGCTAGACCTCAATATTGCTTATCTTCCCACTCTTGCAGATATCGATCGACCAGAAGACCTCCTCGGTTTAGATATTAATATATTGAAATAACTAAACTCTATTTAAGGTTTCTAACTTATTAGGAATTGTCATATATTTTTTGAAATAAATGCTTGATTGTAAAACCAGAACGTCATAATATAGTAATTGTATTTGTCTAACCAAATGCTGAATCTCAGTAGCAGTTAGACAGCGCTTGGGACAATAGTCCCAGGCGCGATAAAAAGCCAAAAATTAGCAAATAAATTAGCAACTAACAGCTCAGCTTTGTAGGAAACCCGCCCTCCCAGATGAAAGCTCAATGCAGGCGCGGGCCCGACGTAAAAAATGAGCAACTAAGCTGTCGCGCAGTTAAATTGCATATTCAGGGCGGGCGGGACGCCCACCCCACAAGAGTTGGATTGTTTTTTGACATACAATTTAAATGCCGCAACAGCTTAACAGCTTTGCTTTTTACACAACTCCCCCTTCCACGTTAAGGCCCAATGTAGGGGCGAGCCCGGGGCTAGAAATTGGCAAAATCAGCTTTGTACAAAACCCGCCCTCTCTCACGGGGTGCTTAATTCTGTATGTTGCCAGAAAATCCCAATCTCAAAATTTCCATTATCATTCCAGTCTTAAACGAAGCACCTACAATTGCCCCAGTCATCTCCAGCGCCGGAAATGCCCAAAATGTTGAAATCATTGTCGCCGACGGTGGCAGCAGCGACGGTACAGCAGATATAGCAAAATCTTTGGGCGTCCGAGTTATCTCCACCGCCCCAGGCCGCGCAGCCCAAATGAATGCAGGTGCCGCTGTCGCTACTGGAGATATATTGCTATTTCTCCACGCAGACACTCTTTTGCCTCGCGAGTACGACTATTTCGCGCGCCTGGTACTAGCTAACCCGTCTGCAGTAGCGGGGGCCTTTGAACTCAAGATTGACGCCCGCAGACTCAGCCTCCGGCTGGTAGAAACAGGGGTAAACTGGCGATCGAACTTTCTGCAAATGCCCTACGGCGACCAAGCCATTTTCCTCTCTTCAGCTACCTTTGACAAAATCGGCGGTTTTCCCGACTTACCCCTCATGGAAGACTTTGAATTCGTGCGCCGGTTGAAAAAACAAGGCCGTATCGAAATAGTACCCCATCCAGTGCTGACATCCGCCCGCCGCTGGCAGCAGCTTGGGGTCATCAAAACCACCGCCATCAATCAAATAGTAATCATCGGTTATTTCTTCGGAGTGTCGCCCGATCGACTCGCTTTCTGGTATAAGGGACAAAAGAAAAATTCTTCTGAAAACTAAAGAATAGTGAACTTTTCTAAAGCTCGCTGCCAATTATGCAAATAGGAAACACCTCCCTGCGTAAAATATGACTTGAACGCCTCAACTTTTACGCACAGCGAGGAAAAAGAGAATATGGCCGATCCCAGAGATGCAGAGCTTATTAAACCCTTTAACGGTGACCCCTTCACGGGTCATCTAGCAACTCCTATCAGTGCTTCTGATTTCACAAAAGCATTCATTGGGAACTTGCCCGCCTACCGCAAAGGACTCTCGCCCCTAGTTCGAGGTCTGGAAATCGGTTTGGCCCACGGTTATTTCCTCGTCGGCCCCGAAATCGTCTTCGGACCCCTGCGGGATTATCCCGAAGCAGCTAATCTCGGCGGATTAATTACAGCCCTCGTTTTAGTTCTGCTGGGCACAGCAGGTATGTCTGCCTACGGTTTGGTGTCTTTCAAGCAAGACAACACCAGCTACCCTAGTGCTAATCCCATGACTCCCGATTCCCTCAGAAATGCTGAAGGGTGGAGCCAGTTTACCGCTGGTTTCTTCATTGGCGGGATGAGCGGCGTCTTTGCTGCCTATTTCTTACTCGAAAACTTTAACGGCGTTGACGCCATTTTCCGGGGTTTAGTCAATAATTAGACTCCACTCGGAAATATCTCTGTTGGAACACACTAACTTTAGCTGGGAGAATTTGATATGACAGGTTCATACGCCGCTTCTTTTTTGCCTTGGATCTTGATTCCGGTAGTTTGCTGGCTGATGCCAGTTGTGGTAATGGGTTTGTTGTTTATTCACATTGAAAGCGACGCCTGAGCTTTACGCGCAGAGCAAGACCTAAGTTGGAAGACTGACAGACAAATGCTCTGAAATCTCTAAATAAATCTAGGGAAAATCAGAAAAATTTGTTTTGAGATTGCTGGTAATTAGAAAAATTAATTTCTTTACCCCAACCCCCCAGACTTGACTGTGTGGAGCAATCTTTCTGTCTTCTTCGATCTAAACTCGCGATCGCGAAAAATCCTCTGCCGTGTGGGCAGAGGATTTTTTTACAAAGTTTTTTTTCCCGCAGGCACAAATCATCGGCTCGTACAAGACAAATTGCGAATTCCTGAGCCACAATTGTTATGGAAACTATCTTATGAGGAGACAGCGATGCCATTTCCCTCCGCGCGCAAAATCTTAGCTCCATTCCTGATCTCGGTACTCTTGTTAGTCACCGCTTGCGGTCAAACTCAGGCGCCCTCTCGCTGGGACAAAGCCCAGCAGGAAAGCACCCAAAAACCTGGTAACGCCCAGCAGACAACTGCTGACAAATCAACTGCTCAAAATCAAAACCTACCCAAAAAGGCAGTTGCAGGCAGCAAATTAAATAAATACTTCCCGTCATCTGGTGGCGGATTCGATCGCGTCTTCGCTCAAGAAAAATCCGGTTTTGCTGAAGCTAAGCTCAACAAAGGCGGTAAAAATGTCGCGATGCTCTCGATTAACGACATCGCCGGCAACCCATCGGCAGGCGCAAAATTTCAGCAAAGTACCAAGCAAATCGGCGGCTATCCGGCTGTCTCCCAAGGTGCTAATATCACCGCTGTTCTCGTGGCAAATCGCTATCAGGTGAAAGTTCAATCCCGCGATGCTTCTTTTACCGCTAGCGATCGCGAAGCTTGGCTGTCAAAATTTAACCTCGGCGGGCTCGCCAGCGTCAAGTAGCAATGTCTCTTGTCAAACTCCGCACCCGACTCCTGTCTGGCGCTATGACAACTGAGTCTGCAAAAATAAAACTGTGAAGTTTTTGCCATCTGCCTAAAGTAATACCTTTGATTCCCATTCCAGCATAAGGAGTTTTTTGTGAGCAAAACAGTCTTTGAATTAGTCGATACACTGCCTAAAGACAACATGACTGTCAAAGCCCTGCGAGCGCTTGACTTTGTGGTTCCCGGGGAGTGGAACAATTTAGTTGGCTTTGAAAATACCATTCGCACCGTTACTGGCGAAACTGACGAAGAACTGATCCAGCAAATTGGCGATCGCGCCATCTACCTCTACAACGATAAATCTCAGGGCTACCAGCGCGCTCTCTGGCTCTACCAAACTATTGACAGTGCGGACAAGGCTTTGGGCACTGCCGCCCTCGCTAACAAAGTCTCCCAAAATGTGCCGTTTTTGTCCCTGCTGGGAAATCTCACTCCCAAGCCGGAAAAAGCTCAAACGATCGACCTTTCTTTGAAGTTAGTCACTGAGTTGCTCGCTTTTTGCCAAATTAACGGCCTTCCGGGCGACAGCATCGGCGATTTTGCCGGGGCTTTGGGCGACTACGGCGGCGAATCCCTGATTCGGATGGCTGCTTTGGTTTGTTTTGACGGTTTGATTCCTTTGGGCCCAGACTTTATCCTCGCCACTCAGTCTTGGATTCAAAAGCTCTCTCCCAGCGATTTGCAAGAGAATAAGGCCTTTGAGTCGATCGGCGACCAGATTCCAGGAGGTTCTCCCGCAGGCAAACTCGGCTTTATTGGCGAAAGCTTTGACTCGGTTTCTGGCTGGATGAGCTCTTTTGTAAGCGATCGGGGTTTGACTCCCCAAAACGTACTCGGCCACTTGCAGAATTTTGTAGACATTTCTGCTGACAAGGTGGACTACGTGGGCGCATTCCTCGACATAAGTACCAACTACTACGAACACACCGGTGTTCAAACTCTCGCCCGCCGTTTGATTGAACGAGCTGTCGCTGAGATTTAGAATAACCAAAGGAGTTGCGATCTTTGCGGGCGATCGCCCTGAGTGTGTTGAGTTCAAATTTTTTTGAATCGCAATTCTCTCAGGTTGGTTTTCGATAAAAAGTGTGTGCGATCGAGAAAGTCGATCGCCCGCACCTGCACTCACAACTCCTTACCGATCACTTTTAAAAGGAAGCGTTAATGCCAGAAGAACCGCAAAATCCTACTGCTGGAGAATCGGAAACTCCCACTGCTGCGATCGAGAACGCCCCAAGTTCCGACGCACCCGAGACCAGCTACTTTCCCAGCCCTGACAAGCCTGAGCCGGCAGCTAAAAAACCCGCAGCCAAAAAAGAACCGCAAAATCCTACTGCTGGCGAATCGGAAACTCCCACTGCTGCGATCGAGGACGCTCCAAGTTCCGACGCACCCGAGACAACTGATATTCCCAGCCCTGACAAGGCTCAGCCGGCAGCTAAAAAACCCGCAGCCAAGAAAGAACCGAAAAATCCTACCGCTGGAGAATCGGAAACTCCCACTGCTGCGATCGAGAACGCCCCGAGTTCCGACGCACCCGATCCAAGCGACTTGCCCAGCCCTGACAAACCTGCGGCGGCTGCTAAAAAACCCGCAGCCAAGGCTGAAGGCGACAAGCCCCCAGCTAAAGCTAAAAAGGAAAAAGCACCAGCAGTTGAAGACAAGCCCTTTGGGGAATTTATTCAACAAGATTATTTGCCCGCTTTGCAAACTGCTTTGACTAAGCAGGGCGTTAAGGATTTAGAGGTGAGTTTGGTAAAGAAAAAACTCCCCGTTGCGGGCATGAGTTCCGCCGGGGATTGCTGGCAGGTAATTGGTAAATTTCAAGAAGGTCAGCGCCAATTTAACCTGTATTTTCCTCAAGAAAATATTCAAAGTCAAAGGGCTTTTTCCTGCGCTGAAAATAATACCAAAACCAGCACTTTAGAGCCTTTTTTGATAGATGAGCGTAAGGTTACTCTAGACCTCATGGTGTTTGGCGTCGTCCAGCGACTCAACGCTCAAAAATGGCTAAATCTTAATTAGTTAATTAGTTAATTGGGCATAGGGCATAGGGCATAGGGCATTAGTAATTGATAACATCATGTCCGGGTAATCCTGATAATTATTGTGCAGTGCGAGCTTCTAGCTCGCGAGCTAGAAGCTCGCACTGTAATGGATTGACCGGACATAATATAATTGGTAATTGCTGATGCCGATAAGATTGTTTTTCGGAGATGCCCAATGCCCTATGCCCCATCCCCAATTACCCATTACCAATAACTAATGACTGCTGACTAATGACAGATTTTCTTCAGATTTTGTCAAAAAGTTGCGAGCTTGCATAATCCCATAAAGGTTAACATCTGTTTCTAACAAACAAGCATGACCGCTGTTAGCCAGCATCACCATTTCAGCATGGGGAATTACCTTGACTAAAAGCTTAGCTTCTGCTATTGAAGGCAGCAGCCGATCGGCACCGCTAGCAATTACTAGCGTCGGCTGTTTGATGCCGCGCAACTGATTTTCGTCAACATTAAACGATCGCACTAACGCCAATCTCCACACAGACGTGTTTTGCGGTACTGCTTGCATCGCTTCTAGCAAAGCTCGCCGGTCGTCGCGCGCAATCTTTCCTAATGATGCTAATATCGGCAAGAGACCGATTACCGACAGCGGATAAAGGTTGGCCGGCAGCCACTGAGTCAGATGGGAACCCCACTGCACCCAAGGCTGCTGTCGGAATGAAGAAGCTGGATTGACTAAAATTAATCGATCGCACAATTGAGGAGCTTCTAAAACAATTTTCATCGCTAAACAACCCCCAAATGACTCGCCGCACAGATAAACCGGCCGCTGCTGCTTTCCGGTTTGCTTTTCTGCTTCAATTAAGGCAATTGTTTCTGTAACCAATACATCCCAACTGGCCATGTCGTCAGCCGGTAAAGTTAAGCAGCGAATATCGAAATGATTGGCTAATTTAGAAATTTGCGGCCGCAGCAGCAAACCGCTGCCATCCATACCGGGCAGAAATACAAATAAAGGGCGATCGGCTTTCGCCGATTTCGGGGTTAGGAAACGAACCTTGTTGTTAGCATTTGCCATGATTAAAGTCAATCGATTTTAGATTTTAGATTTTAGATTAAAGAATTGGAAATCTGAGACCAGCCAACAGCCAACAGCCAACAGTCAACAGTCAACAGCCAACAAACTTACAAACACCCTCGTTGCAGTAATTGTTCAATTTCTCCCTGACAGTGCTCTGTGAGTTCAGCAACAACTGCTTTGGCTTTTTTGCCTCGATATTGCTGCTGTCGATCGACAGTAATCCAGTAAGGGCGGCCGATTAAAACATTAACTCGCTGATAAATTATCACAGGATGCCAGCCCGATCGATCGAACAGCGGTTCGGAAGGATCGAACAAACTCAACAACTTGAGCGGTACACCCGATCGTACCGACTCTTCCTCCATCGAACCAATCGCCACCGGCAAAACCGCCAAATCCCGCACCGGCGCCCGCAAAGCCAAATGAGCAAATCCCCGCTGAAACTTCCCCACAGTATTAGGTTTAGTAAAATTCACCATCGGTTCTGCACCCTCTGGAAACACCCCCACCATCTCCCCACCTTGGAGTAGCGCTGTCGCTTGAGAGAAAAAATGCTGCTGTCGGTGCTCCGGTGCTTCTAAGGGGAAAGCGCCGAAAGTTGTGACAACTTCCCGAATCACCGGGACTTGACCCATGTAATGATGACAAGCAAAGCGGATCGATCGACCCAAAGCCGCCGTCAACAGCACAGGATCTAAGAAACTGCGGTGATTGCTGACCACCAGCACCGGACTCTCCTGGGGAATCCGGTCTTCGCGGTGCACAAACATCTGCGTTCCCAAACCAGCCAGGAAACAGCGCGAAATTAGCAATGTGCGATCTGAAGACATGGGCGAAAAGACAGGTGCGACGCTATAAAGGTTGATTCCATCCCCATGCAGCTTAACATTACTTTACCAAGTCGGGGCTCAGCCAAAAAGTATACTTTCCCCTTCAGCCTTTGTTTCGCAATCCTGGACGCACGGGCGGTCATCACCTTGATTTTTTTGCGCGTTTACTTCTAGTCAGCCCGCCAAAACAGTAAAAAACCCGGTTTCTAGGCCTCGGAGTGCGTAAGTCTTGTTTCGGCAAAATTTCCCAGTCAGAAACAAAAATTCATAAAGTGTTGTTGCAAACTTCTATAAAAATGTTTAAAACAGCCCTAAAACCAGGTTTCTGCAGCTAAACTTAGGAATTTACAGTGAAACATTGACGCACTGTCAAAGTATTTTTGGACAAGTCGTAATAGCAATCTCGCGAGGCATCAAATGAATAACATCCACAACTATCGCCTTAAATGTACCCTCACCTTTGGCGATATTTACGGTCAAATCATTGTTTGGCTGATAGTCATCTTCCTAAGTCTAGCGTCGGCACTCGCTCTGTGGAGCAGCGCCCGCCAAATCTACGCCTTGGCTACCGTCGGCTTGATTTTAGTGCTGTCTCTGCCCTTCTTGCTGTTTGCTTTCGTTACAACTTTGCTAAATAACATTCAAGTGCTTTCCGTAGACCCCGCTACCGAAGATCAACCTTCTGCAACGGGAAATCAATCAAATCAGCAGCCTGTCGAAACCGCTGGCTAGTCCAATTTGACATTTTAACTTTTGATGTTCGATTCAAATCAAAAGTTAAAAAACTTCCCGATCTTTTGGTAGGAAGTTTTTTTTTGCGTCACGATAAGCTGAGCAGAACACTCAAAATAATTAAAAGAAATGCTAGAACACGACGTAATCATTGTAGGCGGCGGTTTAGCAGGTTGCCGTGCCGCAGTAGAAATTGCCCGGACTGACCCCAGTTTAAAGGTAGCTGTTGTTGCCAAAACTCACCCAATTCGATCGCACTCCGTCGCAGCCCAAGGCGGGATGGCCTCCAGCTTGCAAAATGTCGATTCCGAAGACAGTTGGAAAGCCCACGCCTTCGACACAGTAAAAGGTTCAGACTATTTAGCCGACCAAGACGCCGTAGAAATCCTCACCCGCGAAGCACCCGGTGTAGTCATAGATTTAGAACACATGGGAGTCCTCTTCTCCCGTCTCCCAGACGGCAGAATTGCCCAGCGCGCTTTTGGCGGACATTCCCACCGCCGCACCTGCTACGCCGCCGACAAAACCGGTCACGCCATCCTCCACGAATTGGTCAATAATCTTCGCCGTTACGGGGTTCACATCTATCAGGAGTGGTACGTTACCCGCCTGATTTTGGAAGAAGGCCAAGCCAAGGGGGTAGTTATGTACCGCCTGCTAGACGGTGAAATTGAGGTTGTCCGTGCTAAGGCGGTGATGTTTGCCACGGGCGGTTACGGCCGAGTTTACAATACCACGTCGAACGATTACGCCTCGACGGGAGACGGTTTGGCGATGACGGCTTTAGCTGGATTGCCGCTGGAAGATATGGAATTTGTACAGTTTCACCCGACTGGTTTGTATCCAGTGGGAGTGTTGATTTCGGAGGCTGTGCGGGGCGAAGGCGCTTATTTGATTAATTCAGAGGGCGATCGATTTATGGCCAATTACGCCCCGTCGCGCATGGAATTAGCGCCCAGGGATATCACTTCGCGGTCAATTTCTATAGAAATTCGCGCCGGCCGAGGGATTAATGTTGATGGTAGTGCCGGCGGCCCCTTTATCTACCTCGATTTGCGGCACATGGGGCGCGAAAAAATCATGAGCAAAATTCCTTTTGCTTGGGAAGAAGCCCACCGTTTGTTAGGAATTGATGCGGTAAATCAGCCGATGCCCGTGCGCCCTACCGTTCACTATTCAATGGGAGGAATTCCTACTAATGTTAGCGGGCAAGTTCGCAGCAGTCCTGACAGTTTGGTAGAGGGTTTCTTTGCAGCCGGCGAAGCAGCTTGCGTCTCAGTTCACGGCGCTAACCGTTTGGGCAGCAATTCGCTGTTGGAATGCGTCGTTTACGGCAAAGTTACTGGCGCAACCATAGCACAATTCGTACAAAATCGCAAGTTGCCTGCCGTAGACGAACAGCGTTATATTACGGAAGCAAAAGAGCAAATTCAGGCACTTGTAGAACGTCCCGGAAAATACCGAATCAATCAAGTGCGGCAGCAGTATCAAGATACTATGACTGAGTATTGCGGAGTATTCCGTAGCGCAGAATTGATGCAGGAAGGTTTAAAGAAATTGGAGGATTTAGAGCGACAATATGAGGAGGTTTACTTAGACGATAAAGGCAAGTTGTGGAATACGGAAATTGTGGAAGCTTTGGAGTTGCGGAGTTTGATAATTGTCGGGAAAATGATTTTAACTTCTGCTTTGAACCGTCAGGAAAGTCGGGGAGCTCATTCGCGGGAAGATTTTACTGAGCGCGATGATGGGAATTTCTTGAAGCATACAATGGCGT
This sequence comes from Microcoleus sp. N3A4, assembly GCF_036701805.1. Taxonomy (NCBI): domain Bacteria; kingdom Bacillati; phylum Cyanobacteriota; class Cyanophyceae; order Oscillatoriales; family Microcoleaceae; genus Microcoleus; species Microcoleus sp. N3A4. Next base: position 49,211 of record NZ_JAUBRJ010000015.1, on the reverse strand, counting down.
ATTATTCGCCTGCAGGAATTGATTTGGCTTATATGCCGGTGGCGATTACGATGTTTGAGCCGCAGGAGAGGAAGTATTGATTTGTAGGGTGGGCGATGCCCACCTTACTAATTAAACGGCAAAAAAAGGGATCGAGAAAACAATGCGCGAACTTCCCGAAAAGGAATTTAAGAACGAAGAAGCCAAATCAACTTTAACAAGCGAGCAGCTAGCGGCTTTGATCGTTGATGCACTCATTGATGCAGGCATTATCGATAAAAAAAGGGTTCCAGAAGCCATCGAAATCGCTGCTGAAGAAATCGAGGTTCGTAAAGCTCTAGGTGACTACTGAGTGAGCTCGCCTTGTAGATGGCTTTAGGATGCACGGGTGAGAAGCGATTGTAGAAGATGCAAATGTGGTATTAATTTGTAGGGCGGGCCGTTCACACCTAATTTGTTCATTTTGAAAGTCGTCTCAGGAATTCTCCACATCACAACTAAAAAATGCTAGATTAGGATAAGTCTTGCTAAAATAAATACAAAATATCGCGATCGTAAGTAGCAGAAAAAATATGATTAAAACGACACAGACATCTCAATTCCAGCAAGCTCTTGAAGCTGTAGAAGTTTTATCATTAGAAGATCAAGCCATGCTTCTAGATATTCTTCAGAATCGTCTGCGACAACAGCGACGAAATGAATTACTCAAGGAAGTGGTAGAAGTTCGTCAAGAGTATGCTGAGGGCAATGTTAAATTTGGGTCGGTAGCCGATGTTATGGCGGTGTTGGATGATGGATGAAAATTGGTTGGACTCCCAAATCTATTCGTACTTTCAAAAAGTTAGTTCGTAAAAATCCTCAGCTTCGCCTTTTAATTGAAGCTACGCTTGAACTTTTGTCTGAAGACTGCTTTAACCCCAGCTTGCGAACTCACAAACTGACAGGAGATTTATCGGGTATCTGGTCGTGTTCAATAGATTATTATTATCGGATTTTGTTTGAGTTTGTGACCGATCCAGAAGATGAGGAGGAAGCTATTTTATTGCTCAAAATGGGTTCTCATGATGAAGTCTATTAAGAGCGATCGCCCTTTTCCCCAATTCTCTCTCACTATCTCACTCTCCAGTATTCTCCGTCACTTCCTCCACAGATAAACTTAACGCCTGCGCCACTTGTTCGATACTCAAACCCATTCCCAACAACCGGGGAATTGCATCCCTTCTTGCGTGAAATTCAGCTTGTCGTGACTGTTCTGCACTCTCGGCTCTTTCCCGCTGTTGCTCCCCTCGCAATCTCTCTAATTCTGCTCTTTCATCGCCAATCAACAGCAAATTACCTTCCTCGTCCCACCAGCGCAGCCAAAGCATGGTTTGATTTTGATAACTGCCTTGCCAAAGTCCCAATTCTACGCCTAAAGGTGCAATTGGAAAATGACCGCGCTGATTCAGTTCTAACAGTTGATAATATCCGTCAATCAACCGATAAACTTCTAATCTGCCATTATTAACTTGGTAGATGCCGTAATAGGGAATTCGCATCACCTGTTCGTACACCCAAAACTTGCCCGGTTTCGTTATTACCCCTTCATCAGTGCGAGATAAAGGAGTACGATCGCGCTCTTCATCACCGTTCCCGCTCGCAAATTCCAAAGCAATTAATGGTGCTATGTGTTCTCGCCACAGCACGTAGGAACGGCGAATTTGACCGTCTAAATTAGGAGGTACATTGGGAACATAAAACCAATCTGGAGCTTCTGCACCTTTTTCCGGAGGCTCGGTTTCTCGCCAGTAAATGCCGCAGTCTTGACCGATCGCATATTGTCCGTCAGGATGCCGCTCCTGCAAAATTTGCCCGATCGAATCAGTTAAAATTAAACTCTGCGGATGTTCCTGAAAATTTTTAACAAAAGTACCATCTGACTCTGGTAATTGAGTGTGGTCTGGAAAAGCAGGAGGTACAACAACGCGGTTAACGCTAGCAGTCATAATTCCCTCCGAGGTCTTACCTAATTGGTAATTAGTAATTGGTTTGGTAATCTCAAATCTAGGTTAAAGAACGTGGATGGGTAGGGACACAGCACTGCTGTGTCCTTACAGTTAGAAGGTACTTAAAACACTCCTTAAGGTTTTGGTAGCGCACCTTCAGGACTAGGAGAAGCAGCCGGTTCGGGAGTCGTCGCAGCCGCAGGAGAAGGCGAAGGAGTGCCGCTAGCTAACTGATTAATTTGGTCTTTATAGTTAGGAGGAGCTAACTCAGTAGCTCGATCGAACAGCGTTTTTGCTTCATCTGTTTTGCCCTGTTCTTTCAGCACGATCGCCTTTGCTAAAGTCGGGCGAAAATCTTTTGGATTATTCTTAGCCGATTCGTCGTAAATCGCGATCGCCTCCTCAAACCGCTTCTGCACAGCATAAACCTGCCCCAAAATCAACTGCACCGAAGTTGTATCAACACTTCCCGGTTTCGCCTGATTTGCAGCCGGAGCCGCCTTCAGCGTATCTTGCAGCAGTCCGATCGCAGCTTCGGGCCGCTGCTGCACTAGCAACAAATTCACCAACCCCTGCAAAGCCTTAATTTCCCCAGGCTTAGACGCTAAAATTGACCTGTAAGCTTGAGCAGCCCCTTCGCGATCGCCCGTGCGTTCCTTCGCCTGAGCCAGCAAAATCCCGTATTCAGCAGTTTCAGGATTCAGCGAAGCCAACTTTTCCAAAGGAGACACCACATCCTTAATGCTCCCCACTCCTTGTCCGATCAACTCCAGCCGCACCTGCAAAAGTCCCCGCAGAGCCGTTACATTATCAGGTTCCCGCTGCAAAACCAATTCGTACCCCTTAGCCTGAGCTTGCAGCAACTCTGATTGCTTATCCCCAGACTGCGCCGTCTGAACAGGCGTTGGAGTCGATCGACTTTGCGCTTGGCTGGCCTTGAGAATACTGTCCAAAATGGGAACCAGAGAAAATCCCAAAAAAGCGATGAGCGACAGCACCACCACCACAGTAATCAACCCACGACGCTTGTTTGCTTTTTCCATAATTCAACTATCCCAGCTTAAAATCTACTATTTTCTAAGAATTAAGGCATCGCCCGGGGGCGTCTGCCATTTAACTAGATCCGTGCAACCGTAAAAGTTCTTAACTTCAAAGTCCCAACTGACAAAGCAGCCTTTTACTTGCAGCTAATATGGTAACAGACCCACAACTCCATGCTAGCTAAACAATTTTGGACACTCAGACCCGCAGCCCCAAGGACTGCGGTGTCTGTCCAATTTAGTCTGGTCAAGCTAAAAATTACCGAAAATATGGCGGATCAGCCCGTTAGGTAATTGGATTAAGTAAAATAGGCAAGCTGAATATCCTAAATGCTATTAGCCAGCAACTCCAACTGGGCGCGATCGCTGGACCGATCGGTCAGCAACTCCCAAAGTCCTTGCTCGCAAGGATTTTAGCAGCCAGCGAACCGACGGTCGGCACTCGTAGCCTTAAAAGTTGGCGTTACCGGGTCACAACCAGACCTCCGGGCGCCAGCCCCAAGTCAGGTGCTAGTAGTTTTTAAAGCAGTTTCTTCAGTTTATTCCTAATTTCCCTTAAGGGATGTGTCTCCGCTGCAAGGAGTTTTTATGAACCCCTCTCCCAACCGGTCTTCCAAATCGCCCAAATCTACTTCAACTCGCAAGGCTCAGCCAAGCGAACTGGCCGTCAATCCGCCTAAAGATACAGATTCTATTCCTGAGACACCAGACGAAAGTCCGGTGCCTTCGGCGTTGGCTGCACCTGTCGATCAAAATCAATCGCCAACTCCAACAGACGCCCCAGCGTCCAAGGATACGCTGCAACGACCCCGCTACAGTTCTGCCCTCGACAAGGACAAAACAAAGCCAAAAGACCCGCCCAGCAATCCTCCTGCACCATCCGCGCCATCCGCGCCTTCGGAATCTGCCAGCGCTACTCCAGCGCTCGCAGTCGCACCGCCCGGAACCGCCGACGAGACTGCTGCTAGCGAAAGTCAGGCCGCTGAGGACATACCCTCCGTCATGCGCCAACATCCGATTCCCCCCCCCAGCGAACCCAGACAGTACCGAGCTGTTGGTTTGGTGCGGGGCCGCTACACCCAATCAGAAGAGCAATTCACCCGGGGTATGCTGATAGCTGCCGACGGAACTGCCATCGATGCAGTTTTGCTGGGTAGAGTCATGAGTTTAGTCAAAAATCACCTGGATCTGGAACAAGAACACCTGTGGGTGGTCTATCCCCGCACCAGGCAAGAAGACGGCAACTTGCACGCCCAGATTATGGGAGTTTGGGAGCCGGAAACGCTCAAGAAACCTCCCGAACCGTCCTCTGATGAGGAAAATCAGGAAGCAGCGGAGATTGAGCAGGGCGACGAAGCATCTACCGCATCTTTGCCGCCCTCGGAACCTGATGTTGAAGATGGGTATTTTTCGATTCGAGGCGAGGTGATTTATCAATCGCAAGACGAAGAAAAGTATGTCATCGTCAAAATCAAGCAAGCTCCCCGCAAGAATGACGACAAGATGAAGTTTTTTAAGTTGAAACTCAAGGGGGATTTAGCAACAAAGGCGATCGGGTTTTTTTGGGATTTCCACGTCAAATTGCAAGCTGAAAGTCTGATGATTGAGCAGGCCAATAATATTGGCGCGCTGCCGATCAAAAAGCGGAAATTCCCCCCAGGCAGCAAGAAGCCCGGCGGCTTCAAAGGAGGGAAGCGTCCCTTTACTCCTAAGCCCAGCGGTGATGGTACTCCTGTAGGGCGTCCTACCATCAAGTCCGCAGCAGCAGCACCGCCTGTCCCCAAGGAACCTCTTCCTAAGCCGGTTAAGAAGCCTAAGCCGACCCAAGAATGAACCAATTTTAGGTTTTAGATTTGAGATTTGAGATTTTAGGTGAGTGCATGAGTTTCCAATGTGTGCAGTTTTTTACCAGAATTCTTCAATCAAAAATCTAGAATCTTGGACGCACTCGCGAAAAGCAGAAACCGGGTTTCTTGACCAACAACCTAAGCTTTCAGGCCCGCGCTAGCGACAAGAAACCCGGTTTCTCAGAGCTTGTGCGTCCACAAATAATCTAAAACCGCCCAATGGTCAATCTAAAATCCTTTATTCGAGCCTCACTTGGGCGCCCCACAAATCTTGCGGGAGAAATACTCTGTCGGTGGGTAGGGGAGCAACTGGGGCCGTGAGGGTAAATTGACCCGCTTCAATTTGCTGCTTCAATTCCAATGCTACTTGCCGGGAGAGAAACATACTCGCAAGGGGGGCCGCCCGTACTGGTTTGCCCTCTATCAGGATGCGGCCAGTCTTTAATTGAGCATAGCTGACTAAACCGAAGGTGGGACGAACGCGCCGGGGGATAGAGAAATCTACCACCGGCGCTACTATTTTTTTGTCGGATACTGCACAGTGGGCGACGACTGTTTCGTTTAAGACGGGAAAGGGGATGCCGACTCCCAGCATCAGGGATGGGCCGTAGTTTTTGAAGTAGCAGCCGCGCACCCATTTCGAGTTCATCTGTTTGGCGTCGCCGATTAGTGCGAGGGTGGCGGCCGGGCCGATGGGGGTGCGGTTGGGCTGGCGTTTTTGCAGCGGGAAGTGCTGGGTTCCTTCCCAGGTGATGTAGCCTTGAGCGCCTCCTAGGAAGATGCGGGTGCCGATGCCGATGATTTGGAGGTCGGGGTCGTTGAGCAGGGGAGACATGGCTCCAAGGTTCGAGTAGACGGCGTTGCCGAGGTTTGGTTGCAAGGGGCCGAGGTAGGTGAACAGCGGGCGATCGCCCCCGTTGACTCCCACAATAAAGTTTTGATATGCGTTGCGGGGATTGAATAAATAAAACTGGTTGATGGTATCGCGGGTAATCGTGGTTTCAAAGGAGGCGCGGGGGTAGCAGTCTGTTACTTGCCCCAAAGCTCGCAACTGCACGGGTTTCCCGGCAATCAAGTCTTCGATGACGTGTCCGCCGCCCCGATCGCGGGATTCTTCGCCGTCTTCGGCTACTTGGGTGGCTCCCAGGTACAGGTCTACTGCCCCAAACCCGGAGTAGGCTAAAACCCCATCTAGCCAGCACTGGCGGATTTTTATCGGCGGGTCGGTATGGCCGAGGTTGATGATTGCGCCGGAGGATTCCATCGGCTCGAAGGTGCCGGTGGTAATCACATCGACTTCTTTGGCGGCTTGGGTAATGCTGGTTTCTTGAACTCTAGTTTTGAGTTCTTCGATTGTCCAGACTGTGGCTTTGCCCTGGCTGATTTTATCGTTGATTTCGTCGATCGATCTCATATATTTTAGATTTTAGATTTTGGATTTTAGATTTAGAATTGATTGATTTTGGATTGATTTTGATTTTGGATTGATTTTGGATTGATGGAATGTCGATCGAGCGAATGCAGTTTTGGCGATCGACCTGGGTTTGAGAACACAGCACAATGTTATAACAGAGAGCGGGATTATATTATAAATAAAATAAGGAGCGATCGCCATGACTCAAGCGATATTAAAACCACTCACCTTCGATGAATTTATTGACTGGTATCCTGAAAATTCTGAAAACCGTTACGAACTGCACAATGGAACTATTGTTGAGATGCCGAAAGCCACCGGAGAACATTCAGAACTAGCCGGCTTCCTAATCGTCCGATCTCAACTTTTAAATCAGACGACTAGAACTTCGCTACTTCCTTCCCAAGGAATGCGTTGTCGCCACCGATTGATACCAGTTTCACAAAAAAATAATGTCACTGTAGGCAAGCTCCAAACCCATATCCAGTAACTCATGGCTAATCTAAAATCTAAAATCTAAAATCTAAAATGGTATGAGCTATCTGGTTACGAACCGGATGCGATCGTTTTGGACAGGCAAGGGACGGACAGCGAACCGAGATGGAAAAAGCAATCTATTATTACAATGGGTAGTTCTGTCCGGCTAATTGTCGAAGTTGTCAGTACCAATTGGCGGGATGATTACGGCTACAAATTGGTTGATTGCGAAGCTTTGGGCATTTCTGAATACTGGATTGCAGACTATTTGGGACTTGGCGGCCGACGCTATATTGGCAATCCGAAACAGCCTACTTTTTCCGTTTACCATTTGGTTGACGGCGAGTATCAAGTCAGTCAGTTTCGAGGGAGCGATCGGGTTTTGTCACCCACATTTGGGCAGTTAAATTTGACTGTTCAACAAATTTTTAGCGCCGGCAGAGACACAGTAGAAAATGCGAGGCTTGAAGATAGTTAGTTGAGGGCATTCGTACCACAATTTTCCTAGGTTTGTAGTGAATACTTCTGTCCTCTAACTGGGAATAAACAAGGACTTCAGTCCTTACAAACCTTAACTATTGATTTTCAGGAGCGTCATTTTCTACATTATGTGGGATGTCGGATTTGTGTTCTGGCAACTTTTCTGGCGGGCTTTCGGTGACTTCTATAGCTTCATATTCTTTATGGATAGCAGAATCGATTGCTGCTAAGGTTTTAGGACTGGCACTCCACTGGTTTAGAATATCTTTAATTAGGGCTTCCCTAATCCAAACTTGAGCTACAACGGTGAGGGGGAGGGCTAGCAATAAGCCTAAAAATCCAAAGAAGGTGGCGAAGAATACTTGAGCTATTAATGTTACTGCTGGCAGCAGCGATACTTGTTGCGCCATGACGTAGGGGGTGAGGAGGTTGCTTTCAAATTGTTGAATTAGAAAGTAGAGGAGCAGCACAAAACCGGATTTTAACGGAGAGTCTAAAAGTGCGATCGTCATTGGGGGAATGACGCTCAAACCAGGCCCGATATTGGGTATTAGGTTCAGCAAGCCGGCTAAAACAGCGTGAGCTAGAGCTAGGGGAACCTGCAATACTGACAAACCAATTAAACTCAGAAAAGTGATGACGCTCATGCTAATTAAAGCACCGATTACCCATCGACCGAGGGCTATTTCGCATTCATCTAAGATGCCATCGATTCGCCGCCGATAAAAAGAGGGAAAAAGTTGTATAAATGCTTTGCGGTAAGAGAGAGGTTCTGCTAATGTCATCAAGGTCAAAACTATGACTAGCAAAAAGCTTAGAATAACACCTAAAGTGTTGCCGACAAAAGCTCCTGCACCGCCGACGAGTTGGTTGAATATGGGTCGTAGCTGTTGGATAATATCGTTAATATCAAGATTCGGCAGTCGCTGATCTATTTGTCCCGAAAAGCGCGTTTCGATCTGATCGATCCAATCATTTAATTTTGCTATTACTTGAGGGGCTCTTTGGGTAAGTTGTTGAAACTGTTGGGCAAAGGGCGGTACAATGATTAGGAATAATCCTACGAAGATGAGGACTAGGAAACTAACTGAGAGCAATACGGCGATCGATCTTTTGAGTCCGAATTTCTGCAAGTAGCGTGCTAGTCTGTTTAAGGCTGTGGCTAAGACGACGGCGGCAAACAGCAGCAGTAGGGCTTGCCTGATTTGCCACAGGATGTAACAAGATGCGATGAGGGCTAATAAGCCCATCCACTGTCCTAGCTTCATTAGATTTTAGATTTTAGATTTTAGATTTTAGATTGAGGAATAGGGTATTGGGAATTGCTGCTTGGTAATTGCTCTGCAGCCCTGAAGCGATGAATCGCATCTCTACAAGATACCTTAGATGCGGGCGATCGCATCTTTAATCGGATACCCCTACTCGGACATTAGCATAAGCAGCCACCTCAATTCCCTTTTGCGAACACCTGCTGCGCTGTCAGCTTCAATTCTGGGAAATTTGGGGACTCAATACACTCGTCCCCTCGGAACAGTTTGACTTGGTATTCCCCGTCAATTAGTTGGTAAACCGAAAAGGTTGGTTGCTTGGGGTTGCCGATGAACCGTCTGCCGCCCAATCCTAGATAGTCTATAATCCAATATTCTTGAATACCCATTGACTCATATGCCTCAAGCTTTAGGGCATAATCATCCCCCCAATTAGTGCTAGTTACCTCGACGATTAGAGGGACTGATGAACCCATTGTGATAATTGATGATTTCTCCCATCGCGGCTCGTTTGCAATGGTTTGTTCGTTAAGTACAATAATATCTGGTTCATATCCCGATTCCTCGCGCATGGGTTTGATGACGCATTCTTTGGGGATGAAATACTGCAGTTGTAGCCTTCGGATTTCAAAGTAGATATCTGCTAGAATAAAACCTGTCAGTTTAGAATGTTTGCCTGTTGCTTTTGGCATCTCAACAATTTCTCCATTGTGCAATTCGTAGTGGTGTTCTGAATTTTCAGGATACCAGTCAATGAATTCATCGAAAGTTACTAATTCAGGTATGATTTGAATCATGGTGAGTGCCTCAAGTGTGGTTTTGATAAGCTGTACGGGGAATTAAGATTTTGCAAAAAACACAGTCTTTAGACCTAGTGTAGATCGATCGCACTCTTGATTGCGTCTCTACTGCTGCTGCAATGCCCGCCAGCCGAGGATAGCAGCTAGGATGATACTGGGGGTAAAGACGGCGATTAGGGCGTTGAGGTCGGTAGAGGGGATCGATAAGCTAGGCCCTGCGTACTTGATGGCTAGGGAAAGGGCGGCGGAGAGGGTGAATACTTTGAGGATGGGGCTGATGTTGGTGTTCATGGACGTGGTAGTGGGTTGTATAATTAGGCATTGAGAATATTATCGCAAGTATTGTGTTGCGGCTGCGATCGCGCCTTAGAGTTTTTAACAGGAAAGAGGCGATGAATGTTGTTTTAAACCCAGAACTTGATTGAGGTTCGCATGATGACACAGACACTTTTACAGCCACTAGACCAACGGTTCATTCACTCCGGGATTAGCTGGCAACAGTTCAAGCTAATTGAACAGGGGTTTTCTGACTCCCCTGGTATCAGGTTGTTTTATTACAAAGGAGAGGTAGAAATCTTGGCAGTTTCCCCTGAACACGAATTTTTTAGTCGGACAATTTGTACGCTGCTGGCTATCTACTGCGCCGAAAATGAAATTGAGTTTGCCCCTACGGGAAGCTTTACCCAAGAAAAGGAAGGGGTAGTATCTGCACAAGCTGATGAATCTTATTTTATTGGCCGACGCATAACCCCAAATTATCCCCCAGATTTATGTATCGAAGTTATCTTCACTAGCGGTACTGTCAAAAAATTGCAGCGCTATCGAGTATTGGAAGTTGCTGAAGTCTGGTTCTGGGAAGATGGTGTATTGGCCATGTATCGCTTGGGTTCTGAGGGTTATGAAAAAATTTCTTCAAGTGTTGTTTTGCCAGATTTAGATATTAATTTACTGTGTCGCTGCTTGCTGATGGCTTCGAGTGTGGAAGCGATGAGGGAGTTTAGGAGGGGGATTTCTGCTTAGGGCGGGCGTTTCAGACTATTATGGCAAGTATGTGTTGCGGCCGGGCGGGCGATCGGCTATTTTTTGAGATAAGCTGAAGTGCATTTAAATTGTATAGTCAAATTTAATAAAAGTCTTGTGGGGTGGGCGTCTCGCCCGCCCTAAAAATACAATTTAGATGCGGAACAGCTTACTAGGATAATTTGCCAGCGTTGAGCGTAATTGAAAATGGATCACCAAAATTTAGAGTTAATAGAAAATATTCGCCAGCAATTTGACAATACTCCTTTTCCGAGAATCCCGCTGGAACAATCTCCCAAAGACAACAGTGAATTGCTCTACCTTCATAATCTTGTAACTGCTTACTACTTCAGAAATAGAAGAGTTATTAATACAGAAGGTAAAGTTATCCTAGATGCGGGATGCGGCACCGGTTATAAATCCTTGGTTTTAGCTTTAGCCAATCCCGGAGCAAAAATAGTAGGCATCGATTTATCAGAAGAATCTGTGAAACTAGCTGAGCAACGTTTACAGTATCATGGGGTTGCTAATGCAGAGTTTTATGCTTTGAAGATAGAAGAGTTACCAAGTTTAGGGTTACAGTTTGACTATATCAATGCTGACGAAGTTCTGTATCTCTTGCCCGATGCTATTGCTGGGTTGCAAGCGATGAAGTCAGTTCTGGCTACCAATGGCATCATCCGCACAAACCTACACAGTTCAAATGGTAGAGCCGGAGTATTTCGCGCTCAAGCTGTTTTCAAAGCAATGGGATTAATGAATGGAAGTCCGGGAGAATTGGAGATAGAAATAGTCCGGGAAACAATGGAAGCCTTGAGAGATGAAATAGGACTCAAGGCGGCAGGGTGGAATGCCGATCGCGCGCAGGATGAGGGATGGATTATGTCTAACTATTTATTGGTGGGTGATAAAGGTTGTAGCATTCCTGAAGTGTTTGCTATGTTGAGAGGTGCTGATTTAGAGTTTATTAGTATGGTGGCTTGGCGCAGGTGGGAGTTGATGGATTTGTTCAAAGATCCAGATGATTTGCCTCCGTTTTTGGCGATGAGTCTGCCAGAAGCTTCTGTGGAAGAGCGACTGCATTTATTTGACTTGTTGCATCCCCTGCACCGTTTGTTTGATTTCTGGTGCGGCAATCCAAATCGAACTCAGGCTTTTGTGCCCGTTGCGGAATGGACGCAAGCTCAATGGCGGGAAGCACGGGTACACCTGCACCCGCAACTGAGAACTTCTCAGGTGAGGGAAGACTTGAGTAATTGCATTGACAGCCAGACGCCGTTTGAGATTAGCCGTTATATTATTGTGCCAACTCTAGGGCCAGTGGCGATCGATAGTACAATTGCAGCTTGCTTGCTGCCACTGTGGGATGGGCCACAGTCTGCGGTGTCGCTAGTCGAGAAGTGGCTACAGATTAGATCCGAGCAGGCTGTTAATCTAGAACCCGCAGTCCAGGAGACAGCCTTTGATGAAGTCAAGGAATTGTTGACTAGGCTGGAACTCTTTCTGTACTTGCTTTTGGAGTGTTAGCCACTAGACCTCAAAAAAAAATTGGACGGGATGATAGCAAAGCGGGGGAAACTGGGTAAGTTACATATAAGAGTTAGAAACGAGCATCCCACCCCCTCAAGGAGAAACAAATTATGAAGACTGAATTTAAAGCCAAGTTCCTGCAACACATCAACAAAAGAAGACAGGATCAAGGTTTCACGCTGATTGAACTGCTGGTTGTTATCATCATCATCGGTATTCTTTCTGCTATCGCTTTGCCCGCCTTCCTCAACCAAGCAAACAAGGCCAAGCAATCAGAAGGCAAGCAGTACATCAGTTCAATGAACAAGGGTCAGCAGGCTTATTACGCAGAGAATACTAAGTTTGGGTCTAACGTTGCAGTTTTGGGCCTCGGTCTCAAAACTGCAACCACTAACTATACCTACAGTGTAGCAACTACCGCATCCACGGCTGACGCCTTGGCTGGCCCAACTAATACAGCGGCTCTCAAAGGATATGCAGGGGGAGTCGGGTTGGTTGATGCAGGCGAGGCAAAAACCACGCAGAGCATACTTTGTGAGACGACTGGTGTTGGTGTTCCTACTGCCGCTACTTATGGTGCGACTGAAGTCGGTTGTGCAGGCGGCATGACACAGGTTGTTAAGTAATTGTTGAACGTAACAAGTATGGCTTGTTAAGGGGAGCGGGTAGGACTCTGTGTGCTACCTGCTCTAATTTTTTATATAACAACTGTTGTGAACATATTGGTCTATGGTTTCTAGTGATTTATTGGCTCTAGGATCTGATTGGCAGGAAAAAACTCATCATTTTCTGCTTACAGGAGACTACGTTCAGGCTGCACAGCTTTACGAACAGGCAATTGAAGACGAACCTGGCATCAAGTCCCACTACTGGCAGTTAGGGTTGATGTTGCTGCTGCAGGGACAAGAAGTTGAAGCTCAGACTACTTGGCTGTTGGGAGTGGCGGAGGGAGAACCTGAAGAAATAGATCGGTGGACTGAGGATCTCATACAGGTTCTGCAAACAGAAGCGGATCGACAGCGCGATCTGGGTGACTATGCGGTGGCTTGGGCAATTCGGCAGCATATCAGGGAAATTAATCCTACAGACATCAACAACCTGTTGCACTTGCTCGGGCTTTCCACCATGTTTGAGTCATATACCGGAGAGGAAGTGGCAGATCTAGGGGTCATTGAGCTACTAAAGTCAGAACAAGCGAACTTGGTAGACTTTGAGCTATTGATGCAAGTGTTGAAGAATGTTTTAGATCGCGCTCCTTTTGATCCATCATCCTTTGAGTTGACAGATGCCTGTACAAGCTACGTCAAAGACCCCCAACATTTTTTGGCACTTTTGATCCCGTTTGTTTATAAGATTTCCTACTTGGCAAAGCAAGTTGAGTTAGCAGCAAGATTTACTGAATTAGCCTTGCGTGTGGAGCCTCTCAATTCTGAATTACTGGGTAGTTTGTCTTGTTTTTATCAAGATATTAGCCAGCATTCTAAAGGAATAGAAAATGCTAAATTGTGCTATTCAGTTACGGAAGGCTTAGCAAATAAAGTTTATGCTAATTTCTTGATTATGCGTAGTTTGATGAGTGCTGGCGGTTATTGGGATGAATTTTGTTTAGTCTTAGAAACACAGAAATCCCTGTTAGCATCTTTAATAGAAGAGCAACCGACATCCCTGATTCAGACAGCTACTTCTCGTTTATTTATTTCTGTGTTTTTTTTCCCATACTTTAGGGATCTCCCACAGGAAAATATAAAACTTCGCAGTCAAGTAGCTCAGCTTGCTCTATTAAATGTTGAAAATTATGCAAAGGAGAAAGTTGAGAAATGTCGCCAGCGGCGATCGCCCCTTCTCAAGATCGAGCCTCCTAGTAAACGCTTGAAGATTGGATATATCTCTCATTGCCTGCGCAGTCATTCTGTGGGCTGGTTAGCCCGGTGGGTGTTTGAGTACCGCGATCCATCTCGTTTTGAAGTAAATGCTTACCTGCTTGGGTCTGAAATGAACCGCGACAAGTTAGAAGATTGGTACATTAGCAAAGTTGATAAAGCTTATAAATTAGGATTAGATAGTCACGAAGTTGCTGAGAAAATTTCCGAAGATGAAATTGATATTTTAGTCGATCTCGATAGTATGACGCTGACTAATACTTGTGAAACTATGGCTATTAAACCAGCACCAATTCAGGTGACTTGGCTGGGTTGGGATGCGTCGAGCGTGCCAACTATTGATTACTATATTGCCGATCCTTACGTTTTACCAGAATCAGCTCAGGACTACTATACGGAAAAAATCTGGCGTTTGCCTCAAACTTACATAGCAGTCGATGGTTTTGAGGTTGGTGTGCCAACTTTACGGCGCGATAGTTTGGATATCGCCAGTGATGCTGTGATTTATCTTAGTGCTCAGAGGGGATATAAGTATCACCCTGATACAGCACGACTGCAAATGCAAATTATTAAAGCTGTACCTAATAGTTACTTTTTAATTAAAGGTTTGGCCGATCAAGAATCAATTAAAAAGTTTTTTATCAAAATTGCAGAATCCGAGGGGGTAGAGGGCGAAAGGCTACGATTTTTACCGTTGGCAGGATCGGAGGAAGAACATCGAGCTAATTTGGGTATTGCAGATGTGGTACTCGATACTTACCCCTACAACGGAGCTACAACAACTATGGAAACACTGTGGATGGGTGTTCCGATAGTAACCCGTGTGGGGGAGCAGTTTGCCGCTCGCAACAGCTACACGATGATGATGAATGCAGGTATTTCGGAAGGGATTGCTTGGACTGATGAAGAGTATGTAGAATGGGGAATTCGTTTAGGAAAAGATGCCGTTTTGCGGCAGCAAATATCTTGGAAATTGCGGCAGTCACGACAAACTGCGCCACTGTGGAATGGCAAACAATTTACGCGAGAGATGGAAAAAGCTTACGAGCAAATGTGGCAGATATATAGCCTTTCTCGATGACACGAGGTATGCCAAGATGCCGTAATACCAAGCTTTTGGGTACTCCTGTTCGTACCTCATATTTATGAGAAAGGCTATATATGGATATTGAGAAGAATGTTTTATCTAGAACTATTGGCTCAATAGTGAAGGATTTTTTCAATCAACTGGCTTATAGGCTGTGGCCCAAAGATTGAGTTCTTCTCTGCGGACTTCAACTGGATGGAAACCAGCTTGCTGTATTTTGAGAGCGAGGCTTTGTTGTGTAAAACCAGTGCGGTGCGCCATGTAGTATTTACCTTTGGCAATGTCTGCGCCGAAACCGTAGAGAATATCAATAGCGGAAATAGAACCAGAGGGAGAAGTGTAGAGAGGCTGCTCTAAGTTTCCCAGAGCTACATACTCTGCTACTTTCTGAATATCGGGCAATGTGATTAAGACAAATCCACCTGGCTTCAATACCCGGTAAAATTCAGCTAAAGCGATCGGTACTTCATGATGATAGATATGCTCAATATTATGGGATGACCAGATTGCATCAAAGGAGTGACTTGGCACAGAACTCATATCTGTAATTGAGCTAATAATATCCGGCTTTACATTTGGGTCAATATCCAGTCGTACTTCTTGCCATTCATCGGTTCTAAAAGTCTCATGCAAGCCTGAGAAAGAATAAGGCCCACAGCCTACATGGAGAACTTTTTTCCTCGATGTTTCTGATATCAGTGTTATTGTTTTATCAGTCGCTAGTTTTTCTTGTACAACCTGTAGGTAAAACTGCTCAAGTGCTTTGACACAGGTTACATCTTCATAGAGATTAGCATGGCGATCGCTCATCTGCTGCGAGAGAGTCCGTCGCCATTCCGCATCTAATCCTAATTTTACAGCTATGTCTATGTACTCTGCCTCATTCTTGGCAATCGTATCTATTAGACCCAGTATTTTGAGCATCCCATAAGATTGGCGACTACGCATCAATTCCCCTGGACAGGTGACAATAGGCAAGTTACAGGCGATTGCTTCCAGGGTGGTAACTCCTCCAGACCAACTGAAGGTATCTAGAAAAATATCCGAAAGCAGATTGAGTTGCCAGTAACTCATCAGACTTTGCCACGGTAATATGACGCAATAATCTTCGCTCTTCAAGTCATACTTAGAAAAAGCCTGTTTAAGTCGTTGCTGAAACTTGTCAGTTATTGAGAGTGAGAGTTTTTGGTTGGTGACAAAGACGAACTGAGACTGGGGTATTCTTCGAGCAATTTCTGGGAAAATGTAGTCATGCTGGGGTAAATATTTAGAGAGAGATTGACAGGATAAATACACAATTGTGTCATCGCGAAGTTGAAAATCAGCTCTTCTTTTGGTGAGTTCAGGAATGATTGGCTTAGTGTAGTAAATTCCCAAGTTAGGCAGGGGAATTAATTGTTCAGAGTAATGCTGTTCAGCATTTTCTGGCTCCATTGCCTCGCTAGATAAAAAGTAGTCTATCGTTTTCAGACCAGAAGTCACTGGATGTAACCATGTGGCACATTGGACTGATGCAAGCTGCAGGGCTGCCATTTTTATCATCTGCGGGCGCATCCCAACTTCTACAAAAACGAGGATGTGCAAGTTATCGGATATAATTTGTTTGCAAACTGCTTCTAGATCGTCTGCAATATGATGGAAAAAATCACTATAAACTATGAATTTTTGTGTTAAGGCATCCTCTTCAGAATTAATATGATAGCAATATATTTCAAATAGCTGGCGATCGCAGTTACGCAACCACCCCACAAGAAGCTTTCCTACCCCGTTTCCGCGCAACCCATCAGAGACATAACCAATGCGAATTTTCTCTTTAGGTTTGAGGGGAGGCATGAAACGAGGCAATACCCACTGTGGATAGTTAGCAGCCATGATTCGGTGAACTATCAGCCCATATTGTTTTTGAATATCTAAGTCGTTCTTACCTTGATATTGAAGGAAGAAGTTTTGAGAGTAACTAATCCCGTGTAAGGCATTCTGTTTCGCTTCAGGTGTTTCCAAGGAAATTTGCTGGCTTAAATTCTGTAAACCCTGAGCAAATCGTTGCCGATAAAATTCAATTTCTTCTGAATTTTCATAAATAACAGGTAGGAGAAGTTCTGCTTCTCGCTTCAAATATAAAGCATGGGGGAGAAGTTTTGAGGCTTCGCTAGCAACTGCGATCGCTTCCTGGATTCGTCCAATTTTTTGTAAGGCTAATATCCAAAAGAAATAAAGATTACCTTCCTTTGGATATAAACGTGTACTCTCCTCGTAGACTTTCAGAGCTTCATCTTCTTGATTCGTTAATTGATAGCAGTCAGCCAAGGCCATATAAAACGGTACATCGCCTGTTTGAATTTCTAGAAAATTTTGAAAGTAACTAATGGCTTGGTCATATTGTCTTTGGCGATAAAAAGCATACCCCAAGTAAGAATAGGATTGAGCCAGATCATTTTTAGCTTGAAATGCTAAGCCTAGATTGTTGAGGATATCAGGGTCACGGGGTTTGAGCTTGAGGGCTGTTTCGTAGGCAGTAATGGCCTCATCAGTTCGTTGGCGTAACATTAAAAGATTGCCCAAATTCAGATACCCACCGAAATGACCTGAATTAGCTGCGATCGCCTGACGATAAACTGATTCAGCTTTCTCGATTTCGGCTGCTTCGGCAAGTATATTAGCCCAATTATTATAAGCTTGGACATTTTGAGGGTCGATTTTGATCGCCTCTTGATACGCTCTGATAGCTTGAGAACGATCTCCAATTGTCTCTAGCACCACACCTAAATTGTGATGCCTGATTGATTTCAAAGGATCAATCTCTATAGATTTTAGCAGTAATAATATTGCATCTTGATATTGCTCTTTCATGTAACAAAGCGTCCCCAAGTGGAACCAAGCATCTGCATTGTCTGGTTCCCACCGCAAAACTTCTTGATACTTTTTTTCTGCGGCGATCAAATTGTCATTTGCCCACACTAAAAATTCCTCATTATGTTGTTTTTTTTCATTTTTACTTTTATTAGTTGGTATAATCGCTCCTGAACAGTGCAATTCGATTGCTTCATTATGAAGAGCCTCGATCGTTTCTTTTCGCTCTTCTTCTTGCAGTTTATTTAAAGACAAAATAAATGATTTATTTCGCCGTGCCTCAGCAGTTTCCCATTGTTTTGGCTCCTTGCTAGTTTTATCCCAAGCAAAAACCTGCAAGCCATTCCAAAGTTTATAGTTATCATTACCCTCTGTCTTATCTAAAAACAACTTGCATTGAGGATGAGCAGCTAGGAAATCCCAGTTAGCTTGTTGCGGAGCTGACCAATTGCTATTGCTTACCAGAATGATCGCTCGCTCAGCCAAGAAAGGTCTTACCAAAAGTAATCCCATTAAATGCGATCGGTAATCGTGCGCTCCATCATAAAAATAAAAACCAATTTTATCTTCAGTCTCAAGTCCACCCAGTTCGGAGAAAAACTCTTCAAATTCTTGCGGACAAATAAAAACTTGTTCTGACAAATTGAAGCTTGATAAATTTTCAGTCAATTTTTCAAAGCTATCTCCAAAAGTATCAAACTCAGAAAAGTTATCTACTGCATAAGCCATTTTTTCTGGATGATCCAGAAGGGCTGCAATTAAACTTGCACCTTGGAAGCATCCCACCTCACAGTAAACCTCATTAGGTTCCAGGCACTCCACAGCAAAATTCAGCAACTGCATCACATTTGCTGTTGTCATACCTGTAACTTGGTTCTGGATTTTATGAAACCGATCAGACTTGGGAAAGGCTACACCTTGTTCCCAGTTTTCATACAAGCTAGGGAGTTGCTCGAAAAATCTTTGATAATCCATATTTTTAAAATTTGTTAGGTAGAGACTTTTTGCCTAATTTGATTAAAGTTCCAAATCCTTAAACTTGTTTATTTCACATACGGAAATGTTTTCTGCTTTTGCCTGAGCGAGCGCCACTTTATTTTCATGATCCAACACAATTCTACCGTGTAGGCGAGGCCTCAGAGCTTGCCACTCGATTTCGCTCAACGGCCCAAAAAGTGAAATTTTAGGCCCGTCGGAGACATCTAAGTCCTCTTCCATTAAAAGGTTCATCACCACACTAGACAAAGCGAGATTTGCATCCTCATCAGAAATCTGGCTGCTGTCTACCAGTAGAGTCATTTTATCTTTGTCTGGGTGAGTGACTATTGCTCTAATCGCCTGCGCAAACTCCTCATTCAAGGATTGTTCTGGTTGATGCCATTCGGGAAATACTATTAAATTAATTTCTTTTAAATTCAAGTTTTGGTAGAGAGTAATTGCCTCCTCTTTAGACAAATAATTAACCTGAAAAAAACTTAAATCCGGTAACATTCCCCATACCAGCATCGCCGCTTGAGCCACATTAGATATTCCTGCTTGAGCTCCATTAATCGACCAAGTAGTTATTAAGCCATTTCCGTCCGAGATGGGACCTTGATATGGTTGGGGTCGATGCGTCTGTTTTTCGGAAATGTTAAACTCCGAAGTAGGAATTTTATGCTTTTTGGCTAATTCTTCAATTTCTTGCAAACAAGTTTCGTACTGGCCAATATCCATATTGATACTTGAAGCAGCACTCCTGACCACCTTTAAAATATCAAATTTAATCTCTTCATCCACCGGAAAAAATAACTCTTTAGTGCGAACTTGCACGTCAGCCACGCACATTAAGGGGTTGATTGATGGTACTAAACTATCATGCAGCAGTTTTTTAGTATTTTTCTTGGCATCGGTCAAAAAATCTTTAAACGGTTTTCCACCCAGGCTGGGATAGCACGATGAAGTTCCCGTACTATGTCCAGAATTACCTGCCACTGAAAGAGGCCGAAAAGAATATAAGTAATTATCTAAATAATAAGCATTAATTACACCAGAATACACATCGGGAATAGATGACATAAAATATTTACCATAAACCGATTTGATTTTTTCTATTAAGCTTCTATGAATAAAAGCATTGTATAGCATTGGAAGTTCATCATAAGAAACTTCAAAGTTATAGAACTGCTTTAATTTTTGTTTTGCTTGAAATTGGAAAGCTACCTGCTGCAACCGAACGTATAATTTATTTCTATGCCAGGGCACAATTGCATTTGGCCACCAATATACAGTACCGCGAGACCAAGCCACTGTCTGCACGTCATATGTATTGAGAAGATTTAAACAAATTTCCAGGCAATCTGGCATTAAACCATCATCATCTCCGAGAACAGTAATGTATTCTCCTGTAGCGTGAGATAACCCTAGTTCCCAATTGTCAGACATGGAGAGTCTTTCAGGTGCGCGATGATACTTGATTCGCTCATCATTAAATGAAGCTACAACTTCAGCAGTTTCCGGACTGCTAAAGTTGTCCATAACCACAAGTTCAAACTCCTTATGAGTTTGATTGATGACACTCTGAATGGAATGTTTTAATGTATCATGCCTCTGACGTGTGGGGATAATTACCGAAAATAAATTTTGTGAATACATTACTTATATCTCCTAGATACTATAATTCTTTCCCATTTTCTAGATTGCCCAAGTTCGAGCGCAAAACGATCACCCTTCACGATTGAAAATTTGAGAATACTTCCACCCCACAACATAAAACATGAGATTAGTCAAGTACATTTAGATGACAAGAGAAGTGTACGACCGATCGCCTGTTCATTCTCCTTGACTAAGGAAATTCGATCTTGAATGCGAGGCAGCAAAGCTTGCCACTGCAATTCGCCGAGTTTGCCAACTAGGGAAATTTCTGGTTCGCCGGTCATTTCTAAGTCTTCTTGCATGAGAAGATTCATCACAACGCCAGATACAAGTAGATTAGCATCAATTTCGGAATTTTCATCAAGATTACTGGTATCTATTAGTAAACTTATCTGCTGGCTGTCCGGATGAGTCAGAATAGTCGTTATCACCTTTTCTAATTCCCTGCCAATGTCTGCTTCTGATTGACTCCAATCTGGAAAAATAATGAAATTAGTCTCCCTCAACTTTAAAGGTAGCAGCGTCGCTTCAATCAAAACTGAGCTAACTTTTTTAGCCATTCCTGACCAGGAAAATTTGGTGGATTGCTCAAAACCCGCAGCTATCAACGATTCCCGCACATCAGGATTTTGGATGTCGCGAAGTGCGAGCGTCATTGCTTCAACATCATCATCCTTAACATACAAAGCTGCCTCTCCCGCTACTTCAGGTATAGAAGCATTGGGACAAGTAATTATGGGACAACCGCAGGCCATTGCCTCCACAATTGGCAAACCAAAACCCTCATATTTTGACGGATAAACTAAAGCCGTAGCCCCAGAATAAGCCAGTCTTAATTCTGCATCATCAATACGCGGTAACAGGTGGACATTCGTTTCCGAAACATAAGCGGCCGAACCCTCTTCTAATTTGTCTTCGCCTCCTACACAGACAATGACAAAATTATCTTGATTTTCTAGTTGAGAAAAAGCATTAAAAAATAACATTACGTTTTTGTAACCGTCTCTCAAACCCACCACCAGAAAGTACGGTTTGGCAATTCCGTACTTATTCTTAAATTCATCAGTTTCTTGAGAATTGGCTTGAGTGAAAATAGTTTCAAATCCACAATGAGCAACCTCGATCGACTCTCTAGAAATTTCCGGAAAAAATCTTACTAAATCATTGGCTGTGTTCTCGGAAATTGCAAGATAACTACAAGCGTGTCTAATTGCATGATGTTTATCTTGCCAAACGGGGATATTCATGATATCCCATCTCATCACTTCTGGGATCATGTCATAAGCCATGAATACAGAGGGAGTTGAGATGGGAGTTGTATAATATGTTGAAATGAATAAGCTTGCCTCTTCTTCGATGCAGATTTGCTCCAGCATTTCGCGATCGGCAGCAGCATTGCTAGAACCAGATAGATAAGATGGAATTAGACGATACTGATAACCTGAGATTTTCGGAGCTGTGCCACTGCGATCGAGGATAATAATATGTTTGGCAAAATCTGTTTTAATCCATTCTTCTAGTAAAGATTTCCATACACGAGCAATGCCTGTTTTATATATCTGGAAAAATATTGCATCAATTATAATTTTAGGACTTCTGGTTTCAATCTTGTCATATTGATCTGTAAATAGCTGTTCTATATCCATTGCTAAGCTGTGAAATTTTGATCCTAGCTGATTAATCAGTTTCTCTGCAACGGAGTTAGAAGATAGCCCTTGAACTTTTGAATTTTGCAGACCCCTTAAAATCCAGCTATACTTCTCCAGCAAGCAGAGAACTGTTGATAAAGTGGCAGCATCTTTCTCGAAAGAACAGTTAATGTGCTTTTTCACAACTTTTAAATATTCGCCAATCATCTGCCAGTACAAAGAAGAGCCTGACAAATCTGATAAACTCTTTGTAAATATTTTTTCAACATACTTATGCCAACTGCCATAATCATCCATTTTCCTCATATAGAGAAGCGGCTCATGGATGTTAGCAAAGGAACCAAAAAGAGATAATTCAGCTAGGAGAAGATTGTCCGGGGCAATCACTTCCACCCCCAAATCAACCTGTTTTAATACCTGCGACTTGATAACACCATACACGGGATAACAGTATCCCATCCCCCATAAAACCACCTGAAACCGTGATAACCTATCCAAACCTCTAGTTTCGATAGAGCCAGGAATTAAACCTAATTGTTGACCGTCTGTGTCGATCCAAAATGCTTGTGGATAGCACAGTAAAATTGATTCATCTTGCGACAAAATTTCTAAACAGCGAGACAAAAATGTTGGATGCCAGAGATCGTGACCGGCAGCCCATACAAAATAATCTCCATGTGCTAATTCAAAGACTCTTTTGAAATTGACAGCCGCACCAATATTAGTTTCATTCCGGTAGTAATGAACCCGCTGATCTTTGGCGACATATTCTTGGCAGATATCGGAAGTGCCATCTACAGACGCATTGTCTGATATAATTAATTCAAAATTAGCATAATCTTGTGATATCAAAGAATCTAAAGCCTGACGTAGGTAGCGTTCTTCATTGTACAATGGCATACCAATGCTAACTAATGGGCTTTTGTCAGGCACAATCTCAACTCCTTTCTTGTTTTGCCTATTTAGATAATAACTTTACTGGATCGCTCATCCTCATCGATCGCCCTCCTCCTACTTCTTCCCCTTCGCTTGTCCTAAAAGCTCCTTATAATCCGATCGCCCGGGATATAGCTTCACCAACTTCTCCAAAGGCTCGATCGCCCCCACCTGATTATTCATCTGCAACCGCACATTTGCCAACCCCTCCAGAGCCGTCTGATTCTGAGGTTCCCGCTGCAAAACCGTTTTATATCCCCGTTCCTGCGCCGCCAGCAAAGACTCCTGAGAAACAGCCACAGGCGCCGGCTTTTGTTGGTGCTGGCTGCTCAAACCGCTGCTGAACAGACTGAAAATACCAAAAATCGCAGAACCACCAAACGAAACCATTGATACTAACGCAAAAATCTGCTTAATTCGATCGCTCCGATGAACCGGACGAGCACTAGATTTTTTTTGTGTACTTTCCATTGCTAACTCTTGGCCTCGCTGTTTTCCCGGTACTCGCAAAGCACCTATCTCTAGATTGCCCAAGTTCGATCGCAAAACGATCGCCCCTCCCAATTTAAAATTTTCGCTAAAACTACTTACACATCAACCGATATTTGTCAAGCAAATTCAACCAATTGTCTGGTTCACAAGCGGGCAGAGCTTGTAACAATTATCCTATAATTTTACAAAGACGCGCCCGGACGCAGTACCGCAAATACTTCGTCCGGGCGACTTCTCCAATGTTGTCAACCCAACACAGGGAGCAATACAATTATGCCAAATAATCCAAACTGGTTGCGTTACGATCCAGATGAAGACAAGTCTCGGCATGGAGTGGCAGACGAAGCTTGTTGCTATGAGATGCAAAGAAAATATGGTTGGAAACTAATTGACATTGAGGAGACTGATATAAATGGTCTAGAAGTCGATTGTGTTTTCCGAGGCAAAACAGAGTTTCCTAAATCATTCTACGACACACAAAGGGAGGACGACGATGCATAAATACATTATTTTCAGAGCCGAACCGAGAACTCCTGGGTGGAAAGATAGAAAACTACAGCACACTCAATCATTGACTCGCATTTTGGCAGAACACTTTGATTCTTCTGACGGCCCAATTCCTGAAGTTGGCTATCGTCCTCCAGAGTTTGTTCGACAAGAAGCAGAACACGATCCAGATAGGCACGGTTACAGCACTCATTACCGCACAGGTGATTGGGAAGTTGCGCGAGTTGAGACTTATACTCCCGATATTCCGATCGGTGAATTTGATATGGTAGTAATCTGCTATTGCCAATATTCCCCTATTGACGCTCCCCTCAAACCCATGCCAGAACGTCAAGTTTCTGTCGATTCCTTTAGAGGAGATAAGGAAGCTTATCAACGTTGGTTAGAGTCTCAAAAAGGCAAAGAATATACTGAAGTTTAGGAGTTCCAGTAGAGGAAACGGCACTGCCGTGTCCCTACCCCGATTCATTGTAGGGACACGGCACTGCCGTGTCCTCTATATCATTCCGGTGCAACCGGAATTGATATTAGACCTCTTGCAAAATAATTTTATGCTATAATTAAGGGTTTGGCTTAAGTGGAGTAGATTGCAGGTTATATCAGCACTTTACAATTATGAGTTAGCTCTCAGGCCTAAAATTCAAAACCTTTAATTGTAACATAGATTTTTTTTGCAAGAGGTCTATTACTATGACAATTCTCCAAACTGCTCTCGATAACGCGCCTGTCATGGTCGTGCTTCCTGTGAGTTGTATATCTATTATAAACTTGTTTTCGGCAACTAAGTAGGTTAATTTAATTAAATGTAAAACTATCTCGTGCTTGAGAGTCCCGACTTATTCAAGAATTAGGGGTTCTGGTATTATCTATTTTTGACAACAAATCCCCATCGATCGCCCTTTTGAATTCCTTAATTGCCTCAACATGACTCGGCATATTAACACACCTGACGAGTAAACCAATATCGAGTTCTGGGAGCAATTGGGAACTTGCAATCTCTTCGTATCCTTGCTCTCTGAGAGCATACAGAGACAGTCGGCTGTTTTCCCAAAACCAGACTTCAAGGATTTGCAGCCGTTTGTAAGCCTCTAGCTTATCAATTCCGCCGCTAGTGACGACAACTTCGATCGCTAAATCTGGACGTTATCTATCAGCACCCAATTCGTAAGACTTGTCTGCTTCACACTTCACCAGTCGCGATTCATTTTCTAAAGGCAGAGACTCCGTAGGGGTGAAATCGATTCCTGCCGCCATCATGTAAGTTTCTACCAACGCACCGATACGTCCCTTGGCTGTTTCGTGTTTTCTTCCAGGCATTTTCTGAATCTCAAGTATCCCCTCTAAAAAAGACAGCCGAATTCCTGGAATATCCAGCATCGGTTCTAAAGTTTTGAATTGTTCCCACGTTAACCCTGGAAATAGTAACGGCCGATCTAATTTCTCTTCTAATGTTATTGCAGTCATGGCGCTCCTTAATTCCCAATCGAAAATCGAAAATCTCAACTCTAAAATCGCTCGCTCTGGCTCCTTGATTCCCAATTATTCAATCTAAAATCTAAAATCTAAAATCTAAAATCGATCGACCTCCCACACCCTCAAATGCCATCAGGATCGATGCCCTGGCTTCTCAAGTATGCCATTAGTCGATCGGCCCTCTGGCGTTCCTCTTCGGCGCGCTGGCGTTCCTCTTCGGCGCGCTGGCGTTCCTCTTCCACCCGTTCGGCACCCCACAGCAGCAAATTCCCATTCTCATCCCACCAGCGCAACCAATAACCCGTTCTCTGAGATTTTTCACCTTCCCAAACCCCCAGAAATAAACCCATTGATTCTATCCAGAATCGCTGATTAGCATCCGGTTCTTGCAGTTCGTATTCTCCCGAATTCGAGAGTCTGTAGACTTCCAATACTCCCGATTTAGGTTCAAAAATTACATAAATCGGCACTTGCAAAATTCGCTCGTAAAACCGCCATTTCCCGTAAGGATATGTCGGTTTATTTGAATATTCACTGCCGTCTGTATCCAATAAAAATTCCATCACTACTGCGGGTACTTCTCCCTCAGCATTGCGCGTATAACTGCGGCGAACTTCTCCTGGTTCTGCTGGCAATACCGAGGGAACGTACACCCAATCAGGGGCTTTTACTACTGTTTTGTCGTTGACTTTGGCACACAGTCCAAAATTGGAAGCTATTAGCATTGAAGCTAGGATAAATCCTGCGATATCCAAGGCTTCTCGCAGGGCGGCGGCTAAAAGTGGTTGGTCGATATTTTCCACAGGATCGTCGGGTAATTTAAAGTCATCTGGCAATTTTTCCCAAGTTACAGTATACTGGGTTTTGGTTTCGGTCAGTTTCGATAAAGTTTGCGTCATTGGTTTTCCTTGTTGAGATTGAAAGAGTTTTTTGTTAATAGGATTTAGACAATAACTTTAAGGCGCGGGTGCGGACTGGGCACCTTACTAACTGTAGGTGCGGACTGGGCACCTTACCCCTGTTTAACGCAGAGAATGCAGAGTTAAGAAACATAGGAACTCGCAAATCTTGCAATAATTGCGGTTATTCAATGATACCATGTTTTAAGGGGTATTTTCTGGAGCAACTGGTTCTGCTGACCTTGCAGTTTGAGAAGGTATAACAGGCAATTTAGGCTGTTTTTGCAAGCGAAGAAATCCAGGCTCTACTGATGGATTTCTGGCAGTTTTACTCGCATTTACTTTCTCAGAAAGGGGAGCTAATGTTTGAGTCACTTTAACTTGCTGTCGCAGTTGTTCTGTCGAACCCAACAAGCCTCCCAATCCGTTGAACAACCTGCGAATGTTGTTGCGGAAAGCCGGATCTCCCGTCAAATCATCTACGTCGGAAGTAATTTTCTGCACGTTCTGAAATGTAGCTCGTGCGGAATCTAGAGTTTGTTGCAATAATAGCAAAGTGGCGGGATTGTTTACCTGGCTGGATAAATCTCGCAAATTACCAGAAGCTTGGGCAGCATTCGCTGATAAAACTTCTAAATTGTTCAGCAATTGTCCTTGGTTGATTCGATTAATTGTCGGACTCAAACTGCTGACAGCTACCTGCAGTTCCTGACTGCTTTGATTGATGTTATTCAGAGTTGAGACTAAACTGGCGCGGTTGGTTGCTACTAAAGAATTGAGTTGGTTGGCTGTTAATGTAACTTGATTGGCTGCTTGAGTTACTGAATTAGCAGAATTTATCGCAGCGGCCGATACGGCTTTTGTGGAAGTGTCCGCCGTAGCTGCTACTTTAGAAACATCAGTGGCGACTCCTGATATTTCCGCTTTGAGCGATTGATTTAAACTGGTTGCTTCTCCTTTTAATGATTGATTCAAACTGCTGGCTTCCCCCTTTAGCGATTGATTTAAACTGGCTATGTCTGTTTTTACTGATTGACTTAAGCTGCCAAGGTCTCCCCTTACAGATTGATTTAAATTTTTTATTTCTGCTTTGGCAGTTTGAGTTAAACTCGATAAATCTTGAGTTAGTTTAGCTGCACCTTGAGCTGTGTTGGCTGTATTCTCTGCAATGGATTTAATATTGTTGAACAGCGCTGGGTCAGTGTAGAAATTAGCTAGGCGGACTGTGGATCGAATTAGTTCGTCGATACTGACTCCAGCTTGACCTTTTAAGCGCGAATTTTTACAGATAATTTCAGGGGGACAGTCGGCACTAACGGGATTGGCGGTAAGTAACGATTCTGGCAAAATCGAGTTGGGGGTAATGTCGATCGACGATTCGCCAATTAAACCCGATTTATTCGCTTCGATCGTAACATCCCTGGGAATCACTAAAGTACCGGGGGCAATCTCCAGCGTCACGTCTACGCCGTTGGAACCCGGTTTGAGGGCCGTAATTTTACCGACTGCAACCCCGCGATACCTGATGGGCGTGCCTATTTGCATTCCTTGGGCGCTGGCAAATTCTACGGCGAATTTGTAGCTGCGGTTCCCTAGCTGCACGCCCCGCAGCCAGAGCACTAAGCCGCCAAATAAACCGATTCCTACTAAAATTAAGAACCCGACAGAACCTTCTCTTACAGTTCGCGATCGCATATTACCTCCTTTGGCAGTTGGCAGTTGGCAGTTGATAGTTGGCAGTTGATAGTTGGCAGTTGATAGTTGATAGTTGGCAGTTGGCAGTTGATAGTTGGCAGTTGGCAGTTGGCAGTTGGCAGTTGATAGTTGGGAGTTGATAGTTGTTAATTTTTGTCTGATGTGTTGCCTATAGATTTTAGATAGGCGTTTAGCCTGGGCGACAGTTCGTCAATAATTGGCTTGAGTGTTTCTACTTGCGTACTTGTTAGTAGTTGCCTAGTATAAGCCCGTCTCAACCAGTGCTTTGTTTCATATAAAGAACCTCTGGCAATCTTGATAAATCGCCGATGATCCTGATAGCTACCTCGACCATCTCCTTCAGCAATATTAGCACCAATACTATCAGCAGATCGAATAATTTGCTTGCCGACCGTATCTTTTGCTAGTGCGTCCCATTTTATAACAATATTCCAAATTTCATCAGCTAATTTTTCAGCTAATTTATAAACATCTAACTTCTGAAAGTTTGTTTGTGACATATGCTATCTCCCAACAATACAAACAACTGACAACTGCCAACTGACAACTGCCAACTGCCAACTGACTCATAACAATTGACTATCCAATCACTTGAATTGGCCCAGTAACGCTGCCGCTAAAAAATTGTTGAATTAACAAATTATCTGTCGATGCAATGTCATTGACAGTTCCCTCCCACTGCACTTTGCCTTGATAGAGAAACACGATGCGATCGGCAGTGCGGCGGATGGTACTGTCTTGGTGAGTGACGATCGCATAAGTGCTGCAAACACCTTGGGCCGCCTGCAACTCGCGGATTAAATCTTCAATTACCGTCGAAGCGATCGGATCTAAACCCGCCGTCGGTTCGTCGTACAGCAAAACCTCTGGATTATCCCTGTCATTTTCGGGATTCGCCATGATGGCGCGGGCAAAACTTACTCGCTTCCGCATTCCCCCAGACAACTGCGCCGGATAGCGTTCGCCAATTGCCGGCAAACCCACCATCTCCAACTTTTCCTCCACCAATTCCCGAATGCGGCGGCGCGGCAGCTTAGAATGCTGGTACAGTAAAAAACCGACATTCTCCTCCACCGTCAGCGAATCAAACAAAGCCGCTTGCTGAAACACCATCCCAATCCCGATCGGATCTGCCACGTCGTCCACCCATCCGACCCTGCGCTGTCCCTGAACGAAAACCTCCCCGGCATCCGGGGCCAACAAACCCGCAATTATCCGCAAAATCGTAGATTTCCCCGTCCCGGAAGGGCCAATAATTGCCAGGGCTTCTCCCCGATAAATCCTCAGATCGACTCGATCGAGGATCGGGTTCTGGCCGAAGGACTTACTTACCCCTTTGAGTTCGATTAGCGGCTCAGCCATAAGATGTTATCAATAAGTTGTCAGTCCTCAGTCATCAGTCTAGCTAATGACTAATGACTCATGACTAATAACTAATGACTTAAATTGACTGCCAGAATCAAAACTCTCTTGTATTGTAAATTTGTCAGCTCGAGCTGTTCCAATACCCTTAAGACTAATTAACCATGTCAATTAGTTCACTTCCTAAAGCCCTCCGCGTCTTGGCTAAAGCCAAGCAGGTTTTTGCCAGTTCCAGAAATCCTTACCCCCCTTCTTTGCGGAACGGGCGAGTTCACCAGTGGTTTAAGTGGTTAGCCCCCGGGCTGTTAGTGAAACGGTGGCTGCTGATCAGTGCCAGCGGCGTGGTACTTGCCACTTTGGGTTTAGCGATTTGGACTGGGATGACTCCCATTTTCTTCTTATTGCAATTGTTGAGAAATTTTTTGGCGTGGATTGCAGAAGTTGTTCCCAATTACGTG
This sequence comes from Microcoleus sp. N3A4, assembly GCF_036701805.1. NCBI lineage: Bacteria > Bacillati > Cyanobacteriota > Cyanophyceae > Oscillatoriales > Microcoleaceae > Microcoleus > Microcoleus sp. N3A4. The sequence goes on along the minus strand of NZ_JAUBRJ010000015.1, from coordinate 19,428 downwards.
TCGGGCCCGATCGTGATTGCTGGCGGGATTTTGTTAATTCTGTGGGGGCAAACTCGCAGTTTGAACTCTATTACTCAAGTGCTGATGCCGGAAGGGAACGAGGAATTGGTCGATCGACTCCTCAACCACCGCCGCTTGCACCGCGGCCCGAAAATTGTGGCAATTGGGGGCGGTACGGGTCTTTCTAATTTGCTCAGGGGATTGAAGGATTACAGTGCCAAAATCACTGCTATTGTCACGGTGGCGGATGATGGGGGGTCTTCCGGGCGGCTGCGGCGGGAAATTGGGGTATTGCCGCCGGGAGACATTCGCAATTGTTTGGCGGCTTTGGCAGATGAGGAAAAGTTATTGACTGAGTTATTTCAATATCGCTTTCAGGCCGGTGACGGTTTGGTGGGTCACAGTTTTGGGAATTTGTTTTTGACGGCGATGAGCGATATTGCTGGAGATTTGGAACAGGCGATCGCCGCGAGTTCTAAAGTTTTAGCAGTGAGGGGAGAGGTGCTGCCGGCTACTCTGAGCGACGTTTCTTTGTGGGCCGAACTGGCTGACGGCCGGAGGATTGAGGGGGAGTCCAGCATTACAAAAGCTAACGGAAAAATCATCAAAATTGGCTGCACTCCTGCTAATCCTCCGGCGTTGCCCAAGGTGGCCCAAGCACTTCGGGAAGCGGATTTTATCATTATTGGACCGGGGAGTCTTTATACGAGTGTCATTCCGAATTTGTTGGTGCCGGAAATTGCTGATGCGATCGCCAACAGCGAAGTTCCGCGCATTTATGTGTGCAATATTATGACTCAGCCGGGGGAAACAGACGGATACAGTGTTGCAGACCACATTCGGGCGATCGACCGCGCTTGCGGCCGGCCGCTGTTCGATGCTGTAGTAGTTCAAGGAAAAGTCCCTTCTGCAAAGGCTTTGATCCGCTATTCTCAGGAGAATTCTTATCCGGTTGTGCTCGATCGAGAAGCCGTAACGCAATTGGGGCGGCGAGTTGTCATCGCAAATGTCATGGATGAAGATGAAAATACGGGTTTAATTCGCCACAATTCTCAAAGATTGGCGGGGATGTTGCTGCGTTGGTACGGCCGCGCCCAGAACATTTAAGCTGCTGACTGATGACTGTTGACTGTTGACGGTGCAGACTAATGTTATTGGTTATTGGTTATTAGCAGTCGCAAGCGAGTAACAAATAACAAATAACAAATGACTAAGGACTCATGACTAATTATTGAAATGAAAACTTTGCTTCCAGATTCTGAAGCTACGCGCAAGTTGGGCGTGTCATTAGGTCGATCGCTCTCCCCAGGCACTGTAATCTTATTACAAGGAGATTTAGGTGCGGGCAAAACTACCTTGGTTCAAGGCATCGCTGAAGGTTTAGGAATCTCAGACTCGATTGAGAGTCCTACTTTCACCCTGATTAACGAGTATTTTACAGGGCGAATTCCGCTGTATCATCTAGATTTGTATCGACTGGAACCCGCAGAAGCCGAGGCTTTGCACTTAGAAAGTTATTGGGACGGATTAGAAAGGGATTTGGGAATTGTGGCGATCGAATGGGCGGAAAGATTGCAATATAAACCCGAGAATTATTTGCAAATTTCTTTGAGTTATCTAGATAACGGGCGGCAAATTGAAGTAATTGGTAATGGCGACTTATTGGATTGGCAATTGGAAATTTGAGAAAAGGCGATAGAACTTACTGCGGACGGTTGACACGAATCAATTTGCCTCTCAAAGTTTCCTCACCAGCAATAGCATCATTGATGCGTGTTGCCAACCCTTCTACGTTCCTATCTTTGGTACAAACAATAATACCAGCGTGGTCTGGCTGTCGGTTGTGCAGTCCGATGAAATCAAATCGATTTAATGTCAAAACAGCTCTATCTTTGCTTATAGCAAATGCTAGCACCTCTGGATCTGGAATCCCAAGTCCTGCTTTTCCTGCTTCCTGAACAGTCAGGATATTGTGACCAAAAGCGCGCAGCAATTGCACAACTGGCAAAGGAAATTGTTCGTCTGCATACAAATTCAGCATGACTCAGGCTTCCTCATTCTTGCAGATTGCTTCTTCGATTTCCTCCAGATGTGCATCAGCATAAGTCCAAACATTGACTAGATCGGCCGCGCTGAGATGGGGATAAAATTGTAGAAGTTCAGAATCGCTTGAACCTTCACGGCGAAAACTTTCAAGCAGCCAAACTGGGATGCGAGTTTTAGCGATACAAGCATCGCCGCCACACACGTCGGGAGTTTTCGTAATTCCCGGCCAGCTATTGTTCAAACTTTGAGTTAAAAGCCGTAGAACTTCGGCTTTTTCGCTGGGAGTTAAGGCCAGTAGTTGTGTTTCTAGTTCTTTGAGAAGCATGGGTAATATCGCCTTTGCAATAGGAGAATATACAGTTATTTTAGCAAAAATTTTTTGAGTTAGGCTCAAAAATTGTCGCAATTCCAAAGATGGGGCAAGTCGGTATTGCAGATCGAACATACAAATAGGTTTTCTTTGATAATGTTCAGTTGGCGACACGAGGACAGCGGCGAAATACAAACTCTATTGTAAATTTATCGGGCGATCGAACTTACTGCGGACGGTTGACACGAATCAATTTGCCTCTCAAAGTTTCTTCACCAGCAATAGCATCATTGATGCGTGTTGCCAACCTTTCTAGATTTTTATCGTCTGTACACACGATAATACCAGCATGGTTGGGTTGTTGAGCGTGCAAGCGAATGAAATGCCGGCGATTTTGCGTCATAACCGCGCGATCGTTATTCACAGCAAAGGCTAATACTTCGGGGTCATCATCTCCGGCATTTCCGGCCTCTTGAATAGTCAGGGCATCGTGACCTAAATTTCGCAGCAAAGCCACAACAGGAAACGGGAACTGTTCATCTGCATAGAGACGTGCCATAAATTATACTTCCTGCATCATTGCTGCTGCTTCTTCTCGGAGTGCTGTTTCAATTTCTTCGGAGTTAGCCTCAGCATAAGTCCAGACATTTACTAAGTTTGCAGCATTCAACTGGGGATAAAATTGTAGAAGTTCAGCATCGCTTGAACCTTGACGGCGCAAACTCACGAACAGCCAAACTGGAAGTCTAGTTTTGGCAATGCAAGCATCGCCGCCACACACGTCAGGAGTTTTGGTAATTCCCGGCCAACTATTGTTTAAACTTTGGGTTAAAAGCCGGATGGCTTCAGCTTTCTCAGTCGGAGTTAAGGCCAGGAGTTGTGTTTCTAGTTCTTGGAGAAGCATGGGTAATATCGCCTTTGCAATAGGAGAATATACAGTTATTTTAGCAAAAGATTTTTGAGTTAGGCTCAAAAATTGTCGCAATTCCAAAGATGGGGCAAGTCGGTATTGCAGACCGAACATACAAATAGGTTTTCTTTGATAATGTTCAGTTGGCGACACGCAGGACAGCGGCGAAATACAAACTCTATTGTAAATTTATCGGGGCGATAGATCGGTATGCGATCGAGAGATTCCGCTACTTGAAACCAAGACTCGGGTTCGGGACAAAAGCCTGTTGATTGATTGGTAATTTCTAGCACTTCCCAGACGCGATTGCCGCTTCCAAAAAATATTTCTCCCGCCGAGAGTACAGGAAATCCGCCCGCACAAGCTATATGTTCTGAGTGGCGATCGGCGATGCAAAGATCGCCTTTTAAATCTACTACAAAAGTGGCTGCGATCGAACTAAAAATATTCGGCTTCCGGCTAGTTTTAGCAATCCATTTCTCTAGCTGACTGACTGAATCAATCCTAGTACCAATAGGAAAGTCAGCAACAGAAAGCCGAATTTCATTCGAGCCTACATATTGGTACAACTTTGCCATTACTGTTATCCTCGATCGGATTTTAACACTTTACCTGTATTCAAGCTGGCTCCGCGTCAAATCTCAAAGCTTCTCCCCTCATATTTGTATCCAATTTACCATTCTCAAACACAACTTTTCCTCCCACAACAGTCACAACTGGCCATCCAGTTAAATTCCATCCTTCAAAGGGACTCCAGCCGCACTTGCTCACCATTTCTTCTCGCACGACTGGTCGATAATTATCCAAATCTACTAATACCAAATCCGCATCAAAACCCGGAGTAATCGACCCTTTGTTCGGAATTTTATAAGCCTTAGCAACTGCCGTTGACATCCAATTAGCAACTTGCGCCACTGTACATCTTCCCTCTACTGCTTGGGTCAGCATCAAAGGCAAAGAAGTTTCGACTCCGGGCATTCCAGACGGCGTATTCGGATAATTTTGAGCTTTTTCTGCTAATGTGTGCGGCGCGTGATCGGTGGCGATAAAATCAATTACGCCATCTAATAAAGCTTGCCAAAGTATTTCGTTATCGCGGGGTTCGCGCAAAGGCGGATTCATCTGAGCTAAACTGCCAATGGTTTCATAAGCGCTGGTATTGAGTAACAAATGTTGCGGCGTTACTTCCGCCGTTACCCAACTCGGTTTTTCTTGCCGCAACAACTCAGCTTCATCTCCCGTGGAAAGGTGCAGAATGTGCAGTCGGCGCTGATATTTATTAGAAAGTTTTAATGCTAGCTGAGTTGCTAATAAAGCTGCTTGATTGTCTTGAATTTGCGAGTGAACGGCAACATCGGAAATCCCGGCAAATTCCTGACGCCTCTGGTTGATTCTAGCTTGGTCTTCGGCGTGCACGGCAATTAGTCGATCGCCCTTGGCAAAAATCTGCTCTAAAGTTGCTTCTCCATCGACCAACAACTGCCCGTGCATCGAACCCATAAACACCTTAATTCCCGGAGTCGGATTCGCATTCAACAAATCCGGCAAATTCTCGGCTGTGGCCCCAATAAAAAAGCCGTAATTCACCAAACACTTCTCAGCAGCGCGGCTTAGTTTATCATCTAAGGCAGCTTGGGTTGTTGTCAGGGGTCGCGTATTCGGCATTTCCAAAAATGAAGTCACGCCACCCTTAGCGCAAGCACAGCTAGCGGTAAACAAGTCTTCCTTGTGTTCTAAACCCGGTTCCCGGAAGTGAACTTGCGGGTCAATGACTCCGGGTAACAGAGTTAAGCCGATCGCATCTATTTCTCGATCGCCCGATGCGGCAATTTCAGGAGCAACCCGAACAATTTTGCCATCGCAGATTTGCACGTCCCCTACCAAAAACTCCCCGTCGGGTAACAAAATGCGAGCGCGGCGGATTAACAAACTTGATGTGGTCGGCATAAGCTATAATTAAATGAGTAATGTGTGTGTGAGCCTGGAAAAATTTTATCCTCAAAATAGGTCTGCTAATAGTAAGAAATATGAATGGGACTTGCGCTCACCAACCCGGTTTATACAAAAAACAAGAGGTTGAGGACGATATATCTATGCAAGAAACCGGGTTTCTTACGGCGCGCGTTTGAGGTAACAGGCAGATGCCTGTGAAGCAACCAATATTTTTTTATGGGTGGGCATTCCTAGCCACTCCTCAAAAGATTGTTCCCACACAAATCGAGGTTTTGCACTCGTCAATTAGCAGGGCCAATGCAAAAACCCACCCTGCCGGCGAAGATTTTGCAGATTTCCTGAAAAAACTCGGAATTAAGTTTATAATTTGTATCCAGCCCAGTCACCTAATACTTATGACTCGTCTAGACAAGTCAGCCGACGAAAAACCCCCGCAAGACACCGAAAATCCTTGGATAGAAGGAATTAAGACGATCGGTTTAGCAGCATTCTTGGCCTTTGGCATCCGCACCCTGGTTGCCGAAGCTCGTTACATTCCCACCGGCTCAATGCTTCCAACCTTACAAATTAACGATCGATTAATTATAGATAAGGTGAGCTATCGATTCCAAGACCCCCACCGAGGAGATATTATCGTATTTATGCCTCCCGATCCGGCTAGTTTGTGCACGGGACAGCCGCCACCGATCAAAGATGCCTATATCAAGCGAGTGATCGGACTTCCAGGGGACAGCGTGGAAGTGAGAGAGGGAAAAGTTTTTATTAACAAGCAGCCGCTACAGGAAAAATATATTGAAGAAATTCCGCAGTATCCCTACGGGCCTGTAGTGGTATCTCAAAATTCTTACTTGGTGCTCGGCGACAACCGCAACGCAAGCTGCGACAGCCATTATTGGGGCTTTGTGCCGAAGCAAAATATCATCGGTAGGGCGATCGTCCGTTTTTGGCCGCTCAACCGCACAGGTTCGATCGACCCCACGCCCCTCTATCCCGCTAAAAATTAGCTACCATTCAAATCATCGGCGGTTGGAAACCGCATCTACACAAACCATGTCCACTCCAAGCGGACTAAGGAATATGGAATTTGAGAGCAATGTGCGATCGATTCTTCAACCCTTGCCTTGCGGGTTTTGTTTGTGTAGACGCGGTTTCAACCGCCGGGGTTTGTGGATCGACCCCACGCCCCTTTATCCCGCTAAAAATTAGCTCTAACGGAAGGAAGAAGGAAGAACCAAGAAGGCCAATTCAATAATAGCAATGATTTGGGTGATTAAGAACATCCTAATCGTCTTGCCGGTTGCTATACAAAACGCGAGGGATATTAGATCCCCGACTTCTTCAAGAAGCCAGGGATCTAAGCTGACTGACTGGAGCAAATCTAAAATCTAAAATCTAAAATCTAAAATCGCCTGACGTTTCGCGATCGAGCACTTTCACAACTTTGTTATACATCTCCTCAGCCTCTTGCTGCGAGTTGCCGATACTCGTCAATCCCAATTTGCCAAATTCCGACAAACAGCCCATTAAATGAAACACACTCCCCGTCTCAGTACCGGTGTCAAAGTGCAGTTGATTGTCAGCAATAATATCCATCAAATCGTTCGGCAACAATCCCCGATAACGCTCTTTTTTCAAATTGTCGGAAGCAACATAATATTTCGGACGGCCCTGCTGACTGTAAAACAATCCCGTAGTACGCTCGTACCGACCGTTTGTTAACAGCTTCAAAGCCATAAACGGATGAGTTGTGCCTCCTTTCCGTAAGTTAATTTCTATTGCTTGAAGATCCCATTTCCCATCGGGTTGCTTTACCGCGAGAAAATCTACTCCAAATCTCTCTAAAGCACCTTTTTTAGCTAAGTTTTGCCCTACTTTCCATCCCAATTCCTGCAACGCTATTCGATAAGATTCGTCCGCCGGAAATCGGCAGCCCAAGAAAATTTGACCGTCTGGGCCTCCTAAAATTTGGTCGTGGGTTGAGAGAATTTCTACTTCGCCGCTGGGGACAATTCTGCCTTGAACGCTGGGCGAGAACTTTTTTTCTCCTTCGATAAATGCTTCGGCAATTGCCCCTAATTCGGGAATGCGGCTGCTAAAATTGTCCCAGGTTTCGCCTCTGGATTGAAAGCGTAAATTCTGGAAGCGATCGCCAATTGCTTTGACTCTTTCTTGAGGCGCTTTATCTGCGATCGGCTTCAAGTCTAAAATTGCATTTCCTTCCCCCGAAAAACCTTCATTTAACTTAATTACCATCCGCTGCAAATGCGGCTGCCTTTCCCACAGCCCGGCCGCAGATTCTGCTAAATCTTCCGCATTCCAAACCAACTCGGAACCGTCAGGACAAGGCACGCCACATTCTTTAAAAATTTGCCTGCTACCGCTTTTTGTTCCCCAGTATAACAGATCGGGATCGCTGGCCCACAAAGGAATCCCCAATTTAACAGATAACTCGCGTTCTAAGGGCGTCGAGTTGTAACAAACCATATAAGATTTTGTCGGTCGCGCTGCTTGACGAATGCGATCCATCAAGCGGGGACGATCTAAAATTTTCTGGGTGAGGGATTTGGCAGAAGCATCGTAAGCACAGAACAGCAAAAGCCGATCGCGCGCGTGAGAAAACGGAATTCCCGGCAACAATTGCAGGTAATAATCCACAATCATCGGGTGCAAGGGCTCGGAGGTAATGTAAATTAAGCGCGTGCGGGGATTTCGCAGGCGAATCAATGAAAATAAATGCCGCTCTTCATAGTGGTAAGCCCCCTCAATTTTCAGCATTTCTTGCTGATCTAAGCTGAGAGAAGGAATGACGATAATGTCACAATCTCCGCTGTCGAATTCTTCGATCGCTCCCCAACGTTCGCGTAATTCTGTCTGAAGATTGCGAAATTGCTGTGCGGATTCGGAAGATGAATTATTTAACTCTTGCATTGCGTTTAATCCTAAGTATTCAAATAATTATTGCTGATGATGTCGGGTGTGTCAGCCCCAATACTTGAGACAACTGACACAGTTTTTTTCTGACGCACCTTAACGGGAATATTGACAAAAATGTCCAAATAGTAGGGACACGGCAGTGCCGTGTCCTAATCCCCGCGCCGGACACGGCATTGCCGTGTCCTTACAGCGTACAATCTATCTGTATCACTTTTCTGAACTGCTCTAAGAAGCTCGCCGCACTCGAAAAAGTTTGGCATATTCCAATATAGGCTCTAACCGGCGTTGATTTTGCTTGAGTGCCGATCGCAATTTTTCCGAAGGGCGAAACACCAGGGGAGCCGAATATTTGTTCAGCATCTCGATTTCTGGCGACTGGCTCATCAGGATCAGCCGCACGTCTTTGTCGAGCAAATAACTCAGAGAAAGCAAATCTCCCATGTTCGTAAAATCGTTCCCGCGATCGCTAATGACAATTGTATCTTTAATCGATCGGTTAGCTATCGCCTCTTTGTTAATAGTTTTCGCAACTTCAGCATTAAAATAGCTCAAGTCTTTGCTCCACCAAGTATCAGAAAAAGCGCTGACCGTACAGGATGCTATACTTGCTGTAAATACCAAGGCTAAAATGACTTGCCAAAACCGCTGTTGAGTTTTCACGTTACTTGCTAACAAATAAGCAACTGCTAGCTGCACTCCCGGAAAGCAGGAAATCAGATAGCGGCTGACGGCCGAACGTTTGCCGCCTAAGATTAGATCCGGTAAAGCCAGGATCGAAAAAGGTACAAAAATTGATGTTACAATAAACAGCCAAGTTGAACTGCTAGTCCAGCGGCAGATTTTGTAAATAGCTGCCGCAATTAACAGCAAAAATGGCAATCTCAGCAGATAATTCCCAATATTATCAAACCCGAAGTCCAAGTCAAAAAATAAGGCTGTAAAGCTGAGCGTCCACAATTTGACAAGATACAGCCAACCAGGAGATACTCGCGTCCAATCAGTCGTAGCTGATGCTCGTTCCAGGTTGGTTGCCAGCACGTAAATCCACGGGAAATACAATATTAAAGCTGCTATTACTGCTAGAAAAAATTGGGAATTAGTGACGTGACCTTCCAATTCTCTTTTTTTGACAAACAACCAGTAAGCAATTATAAAAACTCCGTGTCCGATGAGAGTTAAACTGAAGAAAGGGTGAGTGTAGAAACCAAGGGCGATCGCCAGCGAGTAACACGCCCAGTTTTGCCAACCCTGCAACCGCACAGCTCTCAGCAGCAGCCAACTGCTGCCAATAACTGCGGCTGTCAGCAAACTGTACTGCCTTGCTGTCTGAGCAAACAAGATATCAAAGGGAGATAAAGCCAAAAGTGCTGTTGCTAATAACGCCGCCAAATTCGAGGCAAAAAGTTCCTGAGCTAAAGCGTACATCAAAGGCAGCGACAGCAAACTCAATAGTGCGGGCAAAGTGCGGGATGCTGTTAGAGAACTGCCAAATTGCTGCATCCACCAACGAGCCATGAGAAAGTATAAAGGCGGATGCTGCGGGTCTTCCAGTGCTAAAGAACGAATTGTGTCTGCTTCTGTACTTCCCGGTTTAATCCGCTGATATTTTTGCAATTCGGGTGCGGGAACAATCCGGTTTTGGAATAGTTCGTCGTCGATTTCTTGGCGGGTGAAACCAGCGGCGCGGATTGATGTGTAAGCTTCGTCGTGCCAGTAAAGTTTGCGATCGATCTCAAAAAACCGAAATCCGATACCTAGTAAAATGCCGATCGCCAATAAGCTCATCAGCCAGCGGGAATTTTTGGTATTAACAGATGTGTCTTGAGGTGTTGTAGATCCCATGCTTGTCCTAATTGTGGCGATTACTTGTTACCAGGCTCTGCCTGGTAACACAGATCCGGAGGCTCTGCCTCCAATTTTAATGTAAGCTTTTCGAGGCAGAGCCTCTGGACATCGGTTCCCAGACAGAGCCTGGGAACCAGTTAAAATTGGGATGCTCCCTTCTACATCTTGGGCATTCTGAAGCCTGGAGCAGGCTGAACCACCCCAAAATCAAGAATCTTCAGCCAGATCCTCCCAGAACCTCCAGAGCCCAAAAATAACTGCTAACATACGTGTTGTACAGTTAATCAACAAGCTCCGCAAGGGGTCTACCCGCGTACCGCAAATGGCAAAAAAAGAAGCGTCTATAAAAACTTCCACTGAAAACTCAGAAAAGCAAAAAGCTCTAACTTCCGTACTCTCCCAAATCGAGCGCAGCTTTGGCAAAGGGGCGATCGTCCGATTGGGAGACTCCACTCGCATGAGGGTAGAAACCATTCCCACCGGAGCCCTGACACTGGACATTGCTTTGGGCGGCGGTTTGCCAAAAGGTCGAGTTATTGAAATTTACGGCCCGGAAAGTTCCGGTAAAACCACTCTAGCCCTCCACGCGATCGCCGAAGTCCAAAAATCCGGCGGTATCGCAGCCTTCGTCGATGCCGAACACGCCCTCGATCCCACCTACGCCTCAGCTTTAGGCGTCGATATTGAAAATCTCTTAGTTTCCCAGCCGGATACCGGCGAAATGGCCCTGGAAATTGTCGATCAACTCGTGCGTTCCGTCGCCGTCGATATCGTAGTCATCGACTCCGTAGCCGCCCTCGTCCCCCGCGCCGAAATTGAAGGCGACATGGGCGACTCTCACATGGGTTTGCAAGCCCGATTGATGAGTCAAGCTTTGCGGAAAATCACCGGCAACATCGGCAAATCCGGCTGTACCGTCATTTTCCTCAACCAACTGCGGCAGAAAATCGGCATAACTTACGGCAACCCCGAAACCACAACCGGCGGCAACGCACTCAAATTCTACGCCAGCGTGCGGCTCGATATTCGCCGCATTCAAAGCTTGAAAAAAGGTACAGAAGAATACGGCAACCGCACGAAAGTTAAAGTTGCTAAAAATAAAGTTGCTCCGCCTTTCCGCATTGCCGAATTTGACATTGTATTTGGCAAAGGCATTTCTACTTTAGGCTGTCTGACTGACTTGGCAGACGAAATGGGAGTAATTCTGAAAAAAGGTTCTTGGTATAGCTACAACGGAGAGAACATAGCTCAAGGACGAGACAAAGTGATCCAGCACATGGAGAAAAACATCGATTTCAAAAATGAAATTGAGGAGCTAGTTAAAAAGAAACTTGAGACTGGTGCTCTGGTTTCTGCTAATTCTGTCGCTCCTATTGAGGTAGATGATGTAGATGATGTAGATGATGTAGATGAGGTAGATGAGGTAGAAGATTTGGACGAAGAAATCTAAGTTTTTTAGTCCTCAATTATTACTCGTTTACTGGTTGTTTACTCGTTACTTTCGTTCTTTGCGAAAGTAATATCAATTCCGGCTGCACCGGAATGATATAGAGGACACGGCTTGGCCTTAGTCCCTACCACGATCGATTGTAGGGACTAAGGCCAAGCCGTGTCCTCCGTTTGTTTATATCATTCCGATGCTAACGGAATTGATATAAACCAGTAACACAGCCATAAAACCAGTAAATTGACCGGACACGATATGAGATCGGGATTGCCGAATATATTGCGGATTGCTATACTTGTACAGTAAGTAGTACAAGTGTGAAGTACATGAATATTGTTTCTTTTAGCGAAGCGAGAAATAACCTCAAGGCTGTTTTAGACAGAGTAGTGGAAGATACGGACTATACCATCATCACTAGACGGGATGCGGAGGATGCCGTGGTGATGTCGCTAGAGTTCTTTAATAGTTTGCTGGAAACAGTTCATTTACTCAAATCTCCCGCCAATGCTGCCCATTTGGAGCGTTCTATTGCTCAGTTTAAGCAGGGGAAAGTGGTGGAGCGAAATTTGTTGGATGACTAGAAAGTTAGCATGGACGGATGAGGCTTGGGGCGATTATTTATATTGGCAAGGGCAAGACAAGAAAACGTTAAAACGAATTAACAAGCTAATTGAGGCAACAATCCGATTGCCGTTTGAGGGGATCGGAAAGCCAGAACCACTGAGGGAGAATCTGGCTGGTTTTTGGTCGCGGCGAATTGATGATACGAATCGATTAGTTTATGCTGTGGATGACGAGTATCTAACGATTATCTCTTGTCGATACCACTATTCTGATTGACATCCTCCTTTGCAGGCTGTAGCTATGGTGCGACGTTTTTGTTTAACAGGAAAGTCGGCGATTCTTTGAGCACTTTAATTTTAATTTTATGACGATAGCGAGTTTCTATTTAACGGGCGAGCGTAACTTTTGTCACGCTATGTAAGTTTTGCAGGATAAACAGGGATGAGAGGGTACTCCTTTGCATGGCAATTGTTATGCAGCGATGGATTGTTTAGTAGTGAAACCACAAAATAACGCGGACTTCTTTGGGATTTCCTAGCTTCAATAACTCTTCAATCAAGCACTCTACGCAACCACATAATCTGGATAAGTGTCCACCCATGAAACCTCAGTTGTATTGTCTTTTTTATACTTATAAACAGGTTCATTATTGGGCAAATCTTAACCCGGATTTAGTATTACCCGGCTTTTACTTCACCCTACTTCAGATCCCTTCAATTCTCTTCAGTTGCGATCGCCCGCCTCGCCGCTTTTGCACTCTGCAACTTGTAACTCATTGCAGGTGCTAATAATTAGCAGCAGAATAAATTTACATACGTAAGTAAAGGAGTTCCAATCACCGCTAAATATTGTGGATTTTACGGGTACTTCCCGGTGGGTCAAGTTGCGGTAACTAACACTCTTTTGATTTTGGCAACTGGCAGATTTCACCTCTGAGGCTGTTTGTAAAGAAATGTAAAAGCTCCTGAAAGCCAATTGCTGTGACAGAAAGTACGATTTCTAAGCTGAGTCCGTAAAAAAAATCGTATTGATTCAGCGAAAAATGAACTTGAAAAACACGAATTAAATTTGCTAGAAACTTAAATCATTGTTGGAGGGAGAAGAAATCATGGCAGACGGTCAATTAGAAGTTATATTAAAGATGGCTCAAACAATTAATCCTCAAATTGAGAGCGATCGACATTTTGAAATAGACTTGGCAAAATTGCGCCAACTGCCAGCAGGAACATTAGGGTGCGAAGTGGCGCGATTTCTAGACGAACAAGGCTTTGAGCCGATCGCATCGGGAGACTGGATTCAGCGAAACCACGACGTTTGGCACGTGCTGACCGGTCTTTCAGCTTCAACAGAAGATGAATTTGTACTTCAAGCGTTTACTCGCGCTCAAGTATTTCGCCCTTCCTGTGCGATTTTAGTGTTAGTTGGACTGATCGGTGGCAAATGCGCGATCGGACAAATTATCAAAGGCTTAAAACACGGAAAACTAGCCAGTCGGCTAATAGACTGGGATGTTGCATCTGATTGGGAAACTCCTTTATCTGAAGTTCGACAAAAACTCGGAATTCAACCCTTAATTGATTAGATTTTAACTCGTTACCTCATTGCAAAAGTATGCAAAGCACAAGTGACAAACCGGAAATTAGCCTGAGTCCACGGGAAAGAGCGATCGCGCAATTAGTAGCCCAAGGCCTGCCAAACAAATGTATTGCCAAAAATTTAAATATCAGTCACTGGACGGTTGCTACTTACGTGAGGCGGATTTTTATCAAACTCGGTGTTTGTTCCAGAACTGCCATGATTGCACTGCTGATCCAAGAAAATTTGCTCTGGGACTAATAAATAATACCAATTCTCGCCTCCAGAAAGCAACAATAATGAGTGTGGGTTTGTTTGCTGAAATATTGTGTAAGGTGCGTCGCTCAAAGATTGTGGATATTATTTAAGATTTAAGGGTGGCGACGCACCATACAGATACTGTTGCATGAGTTTTGAGAATTAGTATAAGTAGGGTGCGTCAGCTAGGATTATTTTCGTTACAAACCAACAATCTCGCAACTGACGCACCTTGCAAAAATCGGTGCGTCAGAAAGATACTTTCTGTGCAAATTGAGAATCTCAAATCTGACGCACCCTACAACTAATAAATAAGTAGGGTGCGTCAGATATTAAGAACGGGCAAGATGCCCGTTCCACAAAAATTCAATGTTCTTGTGGAACGGGAATCTTGCCCGTTCTTATTTGCAAGCGTTAATTTTTTTCTATGCCAAAGCCAAAGAAGGAGAAGAAGTTCTCAGAAAACTCAGCAATTCTCGATTCACCGTTTGCGGCGCTTCCTGCTGAATCCAGTGACCGCAGTTAGGAACTAATTTCAACTTAAACGGAGCCGTAATTAACCGGTCTAAACCTTCTACAAGTTTGTGGCTCAAAAACGCATCTTCTTCTCCCCAAAGCACCAAAGTAGGAACTGTCACGGGTTCTAATTTCTGTCCCCAATTCCAAAGCCGCTGCGGGTGAAACATCTGCTGGTAATAATTCATCGCCGCCGCTAACACTCCCGGCTTTTCTAAAGCGGTCTGATAAATCTTAGTTTCTTCAGCGCTAAAAGCTCCTTTGCGAACAGCTTGTCCTTGAAAAACATTTTTCACAAAATCTTTTAAGTTTTGCCGGATCAACCATTCGGGAATGCCGGGAACCTGAAAAGCCAAAACGTACCAACTGCGGCGGATTTGATCTAAATTGCTCGCCATTTCCTGCACGAATCGCTGCGGGTGCGGAGCGTTTAAAATTGCCAAACGATTGAGCTTTTCGGGGAATTTTTGAGCTAAATTCCACGCGATCGCACCTCCGCAATCGTGACCGACAACGTGAGCTTTTGTATAGCCGAGCCGATCGATCAAACCGCGAATATCGGCGCTCAGCGTATCTAAATCGTAGCCGCTGGCCGGCTTGTCGGAATCGTTGTAGCCCCGCAAATCCGGCACCACAACCTTGAAATGACGCGCTAAGGCAGGGATTTGATGGCGCCAAGAGTACCAAAACTCTGGAAACCCGTGCAGGAGCAGAACGAGCTCCCCTTCTCCTTGAGAAACGCAGTGCAGCCGGATGTCATTGGTTTCGACAAAGATGTGTTGCTGTTCGGAATCGAAAGAATTCATAGTTGGAAAGTTAGACTTATTTAGGGGAAGTACAGAACCCGCCGACTGGTAGCAGGCTGAAACGGCCCAATGGTTTTAATGTTTCTGCTTTTATTGTAGCTGCTTTTCGAGTCCCGCCGCTGCAATCTAATTAAACTTAAAACTTGTAGGGTTTTTCGGTGTCCTGTTTTTTAGGTGTAATTACTAATCTTAACTTTTTCACCTTAAATCTGTTGTTTTAACAGCGGCGCAGGCGGTTTAATAATAGCACAATTTCGTCAGTTGCCGAACGCATTTTTGCAGCCGATAGGTCAGATTGATTGACGATAATGCTAAACACCAGCGGCTCGTAATTCGGAACTTCGATATATCCCGACAGCGCCGAAACTCCGCTCAAAGTTCCTGTTTTTGCTTGCAAAATTACGCGGTTTGGTGTAATGTTTAAGCGATTTTTCAAAGTGCCGCTCTCGCCCGCGATCGGCAGTGACTGGCGGTAAATAGATGCAGCAGGTGAATTAGCCATAAACCTCAAAGTTTGCACCAAGGCTTCTGGACTAATTAAATTGTGGCGGGAAAGTCCCGAACCGTCGGCTAAGATGTAGCTGTTTGGATTTACTCCTAATTGAGTTAAAGCTGTTTTTAACTCCTTCAAACCGATTTCACCTGTATCCTCTTGTGGCACAGGCATCTTGCCTGTGAGTGTTTGCGGCAGGGGCATTTTGTCTGTAACTTTTCCCAGCAACCTCAATAAAACTTCTGCATAAAGATTGTTGCTTTCCCGATTAGTTTCTTTCACCAATTCCGCCATCGCCGGCGATTCAACAGTCGCTAATTCTTGATGAAAATTCCCAGAAGCAGATGCAACGAAAGCCTGTTTAACAGGAATTCCCTCCGCCGCCAGAACTTGCTGAAAATGCTGCAAAAAATTATTAGCGGGGTTGACAACGGCGACATAAGCTGGTTCTGATTCTGCACCAACTTTCAACTGTCCGCTAACTCGAATTGCAGGTCGATCGAACTCCCGGCCAACTTCAATAAACTCAGATTCGTTTTGGGCGACTGTTACTGAATTGTTCTGAATTTGCCACTGATTTGCCAGCTTTGGTTCGGCAAAAGTAACTTTCAGAGGTTGCCCGATCGCCTGCGGGGACAAGAGAAGTTCGATCGCGTTTTGATTGAAAATTAAACTGTTAATCGGCGCACCGTAGCCAGCTTGCGCGTCTTCCCATTCCCAATTCGGATTGACTGCACTGCCTTGAAAATAACTGTCATCGCCAATCAACTGGTTAATTTGACTGATTCCCCGCTGTTTCAACTGCTGCGCCAAGGATTTCAACTGAGGCTCAGCAATGCTCGGATCTCCCCTGCCGGCAACGAACAAACTCCCATTTTCGCCGCTGTAAACCGATGTCTTAATCCGAAAATCGGCACCGAGTTTCTGCAAAGCAGCGGCTGTGGTTAGCAGCTTGACATTTGATGCTGGAATAAAATATTTTTGGGCGTCGCGGCTGTAGAGAGTAGCAGTAGAAGATAGAGGTTGAATCAAAATGCCCCAGCGCGATCGGCTAAATTCGGGACGGTTGGCGATCGCATCTACTTGTGCCCCCAATTCCCCAGGACAAATATCCCCAGCAACAGTAGGCGTTTGAGCCGCAACCGCCGACGGACGCCCCAGAATTAGGACTAACAAACTAAGCGCAATTCCTTTGATTTTCAAAGTGCAATTTCCACAACAATAACTATTCAAATTAACCCTTGTAGGGACACGGCAATGCCGTGTCCCTACGGGGATCGCTCGGTGTACTTCATAAACTTGCAATCTGCTGTAATAACTATTCAAATTAGATGCGCGAGAGCTGGGAATTGGCACTTCCATCAAGTCAAAACTAATAATAATAACGCATATGAATTCTCGGATTGAACAGCGCCTCTACAGGTTTTCCCTCTTTGAGGTGTTCTTCCACAATCAACGGCACATCACTCGGTTTAACTCGACAATACCAAATTTCGTCTGGGGTAACTCGCACAGTCGGGCCAGTGTTGCACTGTCCCTGACAGCTACTGGCCTCAACTGTTACCCCTGCAAGTTGTTGAGCTTCAAAAGCCGCTAGCACTGCTGCTGAACCGTTTTTCAGGCAAGATTGATACTGGCAAACCAATACACAGCGAGCTTCTGGTTGGGAGTCTGGTTCTGAGGTTGGAGATTCTGGCATTGGTAAGGATTTATCGGCTCTTTAATATATCTTAACAATCTTGTCAGGCCGATCGCCCGCCGGAGTCCGACAAACGGCAGAATTTCACACAGGCGATCGAAAAAAACAGCAAAAATTCTGGCCCTCAAAATTTTTCCTTCCTTCTACCTTCTAACGAATCTCTTCAGCAGAGCTGCCTTTCTTCAGTCTGTGCCGCGCTTTCCCTATATGATCGGAGTTGGAGCAACAACTCAATCAACCGCCAATCATGCCAAAAACAGTAGCCGATGTAATGAGCCGCGAGCCGATTTTGGCGCGACCCGAAATGCCCTTGAACGAAGCGATTAAAATTTTAGCCGATCGACGCATTAGCGGTCTTCCCGTCGTAGATGAGAATGACTTGTTGGTAGGAGTCATCTCCGAAACCGACTTGATGTGGCGCGAAACCGGCGTAACTCCGCCCGCTTACATCATGGTGCTCGACAGCGTGATTTATTTGGAAAATCCATCTCGTTACGAGCGAGACCTCCACAAGGCTTTAGGACAAACAGTAGGAGAAGCGATGAGTACAGAGCCAGTTACCATCGAGCCCGACAAATCTGTCCAAGAAGCAGCAAAACTGATGCACGATCGCAGCATCCACCGATTGCCGGTGGTCGATACTGCGGGCAAAGTAATCGGCATCCTCACTAGGGGAGATATTATCCGATCGATGGCTGCGGAATCTTAATTAACTTTTGCAGTTCCAGGACTGTATCAGAAAATGAGTCGTGAAGCGAAGCTATCCCGTAGGGAATCGCTCTTTCAATCTCGCTCACTTTTGGCAATTACCAATTACCAAATCTAAAATCTAAAATCTAAAATCTAAAATCCGATGAGCATTACCCCTGAGTCTGTCGAACAATTGCTAAATTCCGAGGATTTTGGCGATCGGCTGCGAGCAATCAACCAACTGCGGCAACTAGAACCCGCGATCGCTTATAAACTGATTCAAAGTGCGATCGGCGACAAAAACGTCCGCGTTCGCTACGCAGCAGTCAGCCAGATATCAACCCTCGGCACGCAGAATCTGCCGAATGCTTTAGAGGTACTGCTCCACAGCCTGCACAACGACCCCGAACCCGACGTGCAAGCAGCAGCAGCCGATGCTTTGGGCGCCTTGAAATTAACCGATGCTTTAGAAGATTTGGAGCAAGTTTACAGCAGTACATCAGAATGGCTGGTGCAACTGAGCATCATTGCTGCTTTGGGAGAAATGGGAGATCCGAAAGCCTTTCCGATGTTAGAAAATGCCCTGACTTCTGACAACGAATTGATCCAAACCATTGCCATCAGCGCATTAGGTGAATTGGGAGATCGGCGGGCGCTGTCGCTGCTGCTTCCCTACGCTTCCAATGCAGATTGGCAGATCCGTTACCGAGTCGCCCAAGCTCTCGGGCGGCTGGGCGGTACAGAAGCAGAGGCGGCTTTGGAAATTCTCGCCAAAGATGAGGTTGAACAAGTTGCTCAGGAGGCTAAAGTCGCACAAGAAAATAGTTTGAAATCTTGAGATTGCTTTGGCGATCGCGAACAAGCCTGCGCGGTTGTGAATTTTGAATTCATTTAGAATTTTTTGTGCGGATTCTAGTAACAACTCCGTTCGCGATCGCACACAAAATTCAGAAACCCGGTTTCTTCCTATATTTCTCGTGACAGTCGGCAAAACTCGTAGAAACCGGGTTTCTAGCCAGCCAGCAGGCTGGCTGGCTAGAAACGTAAACCTTACTCATCAGGCAAAATCTAAAATCTAAAATCTAAAATCTAAAATTGTATTGATGTCACGGGCGATTCCCTACGGGATAGCTTCGCTTCACGCGAATTCCCTGTAAACTCTCCTCAAAGTCGATCGCACTTTTCCCTTTCCCAACCAGAGCCGGGCTCTTGACATCCACACTTTGACAACAGCTATAATCAAAATAGATAAAGCAGTGGCAGGGATTAACACAATTATTGAATTGTACCCAACCAGCTAGCGATCGGGGCTGGAAGCTGTAACGTAATTCTTGGACAGAGTTACCCATTGATAGAACTTTTGGGTAACTCTCTAGCGAGTC
>NZ_JAUBRJ010000143.1:0-4832 GCF_036701805.1 Microcoleus sp. N3A4 | reverse complement strand
ACGCGAGCTTTCTGGCTCGCACTGCAAGGATTCTGGTCTCGCTCGAGAGAGGCGGCTGATGCGAGGATTGCTATATAGACTGTTGAGTTGATGTTTGCGAAAAAGTCGATCGACTTTTTCGCAATTCCCGATTTTCCTATTCGCCCAGCAGCGATTCAAATGCAGCTTGCAAAGACTTGATATCGCCTACTCTCGCTACTAACAAGTTTTCGCTGCCGGCATCCTGCAGCCTGTGCTTCCAATACTGGATGCTATCCGAGTTGTTCATCCAGAAACTAATCACGGTGTCTACAACTCGATCGACATCCCAGCCGCGGTTAGGAGAAACTGTCTCCACGGATGCCACAAACGCATCGAGAGTGCACTTCCTGTTTCCCAAGTATTCTACACCTGACGGCTGCTGTTGTTGCAGCAATTCCTGCTGCTGGTTGAAAAATGTTAAAGTTGGAGATACGCCCAGAATTTCAAATGTATAGTTCATGCCATCCTCCAGAAGTATTATTTTCCCAAAAGATCGATCGTCCAAAAAAGCCAAAAACGCTTTACTTTGCTGCTCTTGATGAAATGCAGATGCTTCAATTATCCTCTTTGTAGTCGATGGCTTACGCCCCGCTACGCTACGAAATTTTGGCCGCTTATCTTATTAATAGCAAATTATTTAACACCCGATTGTCAAATAATTTACATTTGTCCTGGCACTGTAGAAAAAATTTAAATCTGATTTTTATTCAGCCGGGGTAAGGGAGACCCTCCGCACCCGAAGAAAGCGATCCCATTTTAAATGAAAAATTTTAGATTAAAGTATTGAATAATTGGGAATGACTGATGACGATCGGGGTTGGGAGCACGCGCCTACAGTTGCATTTTTTACCGGGGGTGCGTTTTTGACAAGCGAATTTATTGATGGTACCCGCCACGTGCTCGATCCGTGGAATCAATCCAAAATCTCAAATCTACAATCCTCAAGCCCCCGACTCGATCCGTGGGGTCAATCTAAAATCTAAAATCTAAAATCTAAAATCGAATGACCGCGATTCCCCAGAGCGATCGCCACATTCAGGCAAGTAGTGGCATCATTAATATTACAAGTTTTTACAGTAGCGGTGGAAACCTCAGCCAAGTGTTGAGCCGCAGGCCTCCGCAGTTCACTCTTGCTGGGCGACTTTGTAACTTATATCTAGGGCATCTTTTAAACGACAAACGATACGTCAACTCGGTAGGTGTCAGAATATTGATGTTATTGAAAAATCTGAGCAGTTATCTGATGAAAAGCTCGCCCAAGATGTCACTGAGCCTAGTCTTGTTGATACCGCTGGTGGTGCAAATCTCTGTAGCAGTCGGCGTGACTGGATGGCTGTCGTTTCGCAACGGCCAGAAAGCTGTCAATGACCTTGCTGCTAGGTTAAGCTTGGAAGTCGCAGCGAGGACAAAAGAAAATTTCCGCAGTTTTGGGGATGTGTCTCATTTATTCCTGCAAATGAATACTGCTGCGATCGCCTCTGGAAACTTAGATCCTGAAGACTTCCCCAACTTAGAGCGCTATTTGTGGAACCAGACCAAGCTGAGCGATCGAACTACAACCATCTACTACGGCGACGAACAGGGCAAATTCCTCTTGCTCAAGCGAGAAGCAGAAAACTTAGTATACATCAGAGACGAATCAACCGCTCCAAACCGCCAAATTTATCACCTGGACAGCCAGGGAAATCGCACCGATCTCGTCAAAACCGCCGCATATGACCCCCGTACTAGACCGTGGTATAAGGCTGCCAAACAGTCAGGAAAAGCCTCTTGGTCTCCAATCTACGTTTTCGCAGCACCGCCAGTTCTGGGCATTACGCCGGTGATGCCTATTTACAATGAAACAGGAAACCTGCGGGGGGTACTGGCAATTGACCTGACTCTTTCTCAAATCAGCGATTTTCTCAAAAGCATCAAAATTAGCCCGTCGGGACAAGTTTTTGCGATCGAACGCAGCGGGGAAATAGTCGCCAGTTCCACAGACGAATTGCCCTTTGTCACTGGCCAAGACGGACAAAAACGGCTGTTGGCGACACAGAGCAAAAATTTGCTAATTCGATCGGCTTCCACATACTTGCAAAAACTATTTGGTAGTTTTGAACAAATTCAAAGCCCAGGACAGTTTACCTTCGATATAGACGGCAAACGTCAATTCATTACCGTTGCTCCCCTGCAAGACGGCCGCGGTCTCGATTGGCTGATTGTAGTGGCCATCCCGGAAGCAGATTTTATGGAGCAAATTAACGCCAATACTCGCATAACTATCTTATTGTGCTTTTTTGCGTTCGTACTGGCGATCGCACTCGGAATATTTACCTCTCGCTGGGTTGTCAAACCGATTACCCGATTGCTGGAAGCTTCCAAAGCTTTAACAAAAATGTCCGAATCATCCGACTTCACCTCCGCAGAATTAGACGGCGAAGTCGAAGTTCAAGGCGTCAAAGAACTCGGCCTTCTTGCTCAGTCTTTCAATCAAATGGCCAGACAATTGCGATCGTCTTTTGTTGCCCTAGAACAGACCAACTCCAGTTTAGAACAGCGAGTAGCAGAGCGGACTGCAGAACTCGAAGCCGCCGAAGCAGAATTGCGGGCTTTGTTTGCAGCCATGAGCGAATTAATTATAGTTGTGGACGCCACCGGCCGCTATTTAAAAATCGCGCCGACCAATCTATCCCTGCTGTACAAGCCACCTGAAGAATTAATGGGCAAAACAGTCGGAGAGATGTTTCCGCAATCTACAGCCGACAATTTTATCAACCACATCCGAGCAGCTTTAGATACTCAGCAAACTGTCAGCATCGAGTACGATTTAACTATTAACGACCGCGAAGTTTGTTTTGCAGCCAGCATTTCGCCGCTTTCAGAAGAATCCGTAATTTGGGTGGCCCGGGATATTACCGAACAGAAGCGATCCGAATCAGTGCGGCGCCAAAGGCAAAAACAATTGCTCAAACAAAATACGGTTTTGGTAGAATTGGCAAGAAATAAAGCGCTGTATCGAGGCGATTTGCAAGTAGCCTTGAGGCAAATCACCGAAGCGGCTGCTCATACCCTAGATACAGAAGGAGCCGGAGCGTGGTTGTACGACGAAAGCCGATCGAAACTGCAATGTCTCGACCAATTTGGGCGCACCAACAACCAGCATTCCCAAGGTGCCGAACTCGCAGCAGCAGACTATCCAGCTTATTTTAAAGCTTTGGAAGAAGACCGGACGATCGCAGCCGACGACGCTCTTTCAGATATTAGAACCAGAGAAGTTGTGGCATCTTACTTTGCACTCATCGGCATCAGATCCACCTTAGATGCGCCGGTGCGGCTGGGAGGACAAACAGTCGGAGTTATCTGTATCGAACAAGCGGGAACTCCTCGCAACTGGACAGTGGAAGAACAAAATTTCGCTGCTTCCCTCGCAGATTTGGTATCATTGGCGATCGAAGCCAGCGAGCGCGATCGCACACAAATCGCTCTGCGTCAAGCAGAACAAAAATACCGCAGCATCTTTGAAAATGCCGTCGAAGGCATTTTTCAAAGAACACCCGAAGGCCGCTTCTTGAGCGTAAATCCAGCTTTAGCCCGCATCTACGGCTACGCCACTCCCGAAGAATTGACATCAAATCTCACAAATATCAGACAGCAAGCTTACGTCGATCCTCAGCGGCGCGACAAGTTTATGCAGGTGATGGAAGAATTCGGAGAAATTTCGGGGTTTGAGTCAGAAGTTTACCGCGTTGACGGCAGCGTAATTTGGATTTCCGAAAGCGCGCGTGCAGTGTGCGACGCCGACGGCGAGGTACTCTACTATGAAGGCAGCGTCGAGGATATTAGCGATCGAAAAGTCTTTGAATCCGCCTTGCAACTCGCCGCAGAAGCAGCCGAAGCCGCTTCCACCGCAAAAAGCGCATTTTTGGCAAACATGAGCCACGAACTGCGAACACCTCTGAATGCCATCATCGGCTACAGCGAAATGCTCCAAGAAGAAACCGAAGAATTGGGCTACAATGAAATCACCCCAGATTTAGACAAAATCCGCACTTCCGGCAGACACTTGCTATCGCTAATTAACGACATTCTCGACATTTCTAAAATCGAAGCCGGTCGCATGGATCTTTACTTAGAAACCTTCGACATCGCCGCCTTGATTGAAGAAGTCGCCGACACCGCCGCACCGCTAATTGAGAAAAACGGTAACACTCTAAACTTGTGTCAAATTAGCAATATTGGCACTATGCACGGTGACATTACCAAAGTGCGGCAGATTTTATTGAATTTGCTGAGCAATGCCGCCAAATTCACTCACAACGGTACAATTACCCTCACCGCCAGCCGAGAAAAAATTGCGGACGACAGCAGCGAAGCGATACAAGAAAACTGTTCTGAACCTGCGGTAAATTCTCTATCTTCCATTGCCAGTAAAGAATTTTTAGTTTTTAATTGTATAGATACAGGAATTGGGATGAATCCAGACCAGTTGCAGCACATTTTCCAACCCTTTACCCAAGCAGATGCTTCTACCACGCGCAAGTATGGCGGCACCGGTTTGGGACTAGCAATCAGCCAGCGTTTTTGCCTAATGATGGGCGGAAATATTTCAGTAAAAAGTCAGGAGGGTGTTGGTTCTACTTTTACGATCCGCTTACCTGTTAATCCGCAAAATTAGGGTGCATCACACGCAGCAACTCAATTAGATACGATCGCCCCCGGCCACAATTGTGGCGCTATAATCTGAGTAACATAGTTTCCGGTTGCATCGGAATCATAAAATCGAGTCAACAGTCAACCGATTTGAGATTTGAGATTTGAGATTTGAGATT
>NZ_JAUBRJ010000142.1:0-4866 GCF_036701805.1 Microcoleus sp. N3A4 | reverse complement strand
AGTTGTTAGTTGTTAGTTGTTAGTTGTTAGTTGTTAGTTGTTAGTTGTTAGTTGTTAGTTGTTAGTTGTTAGTTGTTAGTTGTCAACAGTCAACAGTCAACAGTCAACAGTCAACAGTCAACAGTCAACAGTTAACAGTTAACTATTTCTCATTTTGCTGGCGAAATTCTGCGGGAGTTTGGCGCAAAGCTCGTTCTGGATTCCACAGGCCTTTACCCATGAGTCTCGCCCATTCTTGAGCGTTGATGAGTCGCTGCTGATATTTGGTGTTGGGCGATCGCGCTGAGGCCAAAACATAACCTTCTTTGACTAGCTGTTCGTTGAGCAAAATTTTATCTTGCCACAAGTAGGCTAATTTGCGATCGAACTGGTCTTTCTCTTCGATGTCTGATTCTAACAGTACCTGTTTTCCCCCAATTAGCTGTTCTAGTCTTTGTTTGGCTGCTTCTCCCCAAGGCTGCTGTTTTAAATCTGGCGCATCAATACCAATCAACCTGATTTGTTCTAATAAGGCTATTTTGTCGGCTGTACTGATAACTTCGATTGTTTGCCCGCTGATGGCCCTTTCTACTTTGGCGATCGTACCTTGGGGGATTTCTGGTTTTTGGCAGCTAGCTAACAACAGACAAAGGGCGATCGCCAATAATCGATAAAGCATGGATCGTTGGTAGTTGATAAATTATAAAATTGCCTCATTCTTCATCCAACGGCAAACCGGCCCTAACTTTACCTTTGCCGAAGTAACGGCCGAATTGCAGTTCGTACACTTCGTCTTCGTCTTGCGTCTCTACCTCGATGTTGGAACGGGGATAGCAGACGCACAGCAGGGCATAACCCTCTTTTTGCAGTTCCACAGAAAGTCCCATTGCTTCTGGCTGGTGCAGTTCCCCCGACTTGACGCGCACCGCACAGGCTGTACAAGCGCCGTTGCGGCAGGAAAAGGGCAATTCTACTCCTTGGTTTTCGGCGCTTTGGAGGATGTAGCGGTCTTCGGGTACTCGCACGGTGTGGCGATCGCCTGTCTGTCTGTTATGAATTTTAATTGTGTAAGAGCGAGTCATGGAATTTTAGATTTTAGATTTTAGATTTTAGATTGGGGTTTGCGGGGCAAAATCCTTTAAATAAATGGGTTTGCGACACAGGGAGGATATCTCGGCCCGCCCGTTTGATACCCTAACCATATTAAACAGCAAATTTATGCCGTTACCCCTTCCCAAATCTGATTTGTTCTGCTAAGATAGTTTAGCTGTGGCTGAATGAATTCATTTAGCCCTGGAGAGGTGGCCGAGCGGTTGAAGGCGCACGCCTGGAAAGTGTGTTTAGGGCAACTTAACGAGGGTTCGAATCCCTCCCTCTCCGTTAAACAAGCTGTTAATTCAAAAAAAACAGCTTGAAAAAAAATCTCTTCTATGAGATAAATGTTTTAATTATAGCGATCGCCCTTGAATTATTTTAGAAAAATCAAGGGCGATCGCTTTTGTATTTTTGAGTGTAAATTACGGGCGATCGGGCCGAGAAACAGGCCCAGATATAATTCCAATATGAGAAAAGAAGATTAACAGAGAAGTTAGATTTTTTGGTTGACTGTAAAAATCAGCGATTAATTCCGAATCCAGCCAATCCTGATTATCCCGTTACTTATATTAAATGAATGAGCGATCGCACTGACTGCAACTAACCGCCGGAATTCCACTGACTCACCTGCTTTAACCGAGACAAAGCACTTTCGGCAGACTCGCGA
Source organism: Microcoleus sp. N3A4 (assembly GCF_036701805.1). Taxonomy (NCBI): domain Bacteria; kingdom Bacillati; phylum Cyanobacteriota; class Cyanophyceae; order Oscillatoriales; family Microcoleaceae; genus Microcoleus; species Microcoleus sp. N3A4. Next base: position 3,125 of record NZ_JAUBRJ010000142.1, on the reverse strand, counting down.
ATGTAAGGATCGGCATCGGGATCAGCCGCCATCTCCTCCAAAACCTGCTTCGCTTTTGTACCTCCAATCGTAGCTAACGCACCTGTTATCGCCACAGCTAAGGCAATATTGTCAGTATTTTCGATCGCCTCAGTCAAGATTTCCAACGCCGGCAAGCCAATTTGTCCGAGGGCCATAACCGAGGAAATGTAAACCACCGGATTCGGATCGCTGAGTGCTTTTTGCAGCCCTTGCATTCCGAGTTCGGGAAAAGTTATATCTGGATAGTTGACAGCGATCGCCGTTAATGCCTTTGCACAACTCGCCTGAATTGTGACATTCTCGCTATTAAGCAGAGAATCTACCAGCGGCGGTACAGCCTCAGCACCGATTATGCCCAAAACTTGTACTGCCGATCGGCGATAAACGACATCTTCCTCATCCAAAATTCCCATCAAGCGGGGAATAGTGGTTTCGTCGCGGGTTTCTGCTAATTCGCTCATTGCCCGCTTCCGCAGGTGCGGATTTGGATGTTTTAGCTGTTGGAACAATTCTTCTTTAGGCATTGTTAAATCTCGATCGTTGGTAATTTGTAATTGGTAACTAACAACTCTGGTTAATTACACTATTGCTGCTGCGCTTAAACTCGCTGCTTTTGCCCGAATCAGCAAATCCTCATCGGCTGCCAAAATCTCGCATCCGCTGTTGTCTCCTAGTTTTTCCAATGCCATCAAACTAGCATATTTTAAATCCCAAATCGGAGTTTCCAGGCAAATTTTGAGTTCCGCAATAGCGCGCTTGTCGCCTATTTCGCCGAAGGCGATGGCTGCGGCGGCGCGGGATTTTTGAAACTGCGGTTCTCGGTTGTGCAGCGCTTCTATTAGTAAATTGAAAGCAGGGGCGTACTTGAGCCAGCCGAGCAGTTTCATGACGTGATAGTGCGCGCCGTAATCGTTGTATGCTGATTCTGCATAAGTTGCGAGTAAGGCATCCGGTGCTTCATTTTTGTAGGATTCTAGGATGGTTTTGGTTGCCAGATAGCAGCGCCCAAAATCGGTTTCGTAGAGTTCCTTAATTGCAAATTCGAGGCTTGGCAGTTTGTCGTATTCGTGCACTAAATCGAGGTCGTCGGGCCGATCGCAAATTACTCGATCGAGAATCGGTTCAATTTCTGCAAAAGTAATATCTCCGGCAGGTATGCCGACACTCGCCAGCATCCGCACAGCCCGCAGGCGAAACACCACAGACACCGGACAGCGGGAAATCTCAGGAATTGCTTTGTAATATTTGGCATCAATTAAGTCTTGAATGCTGCTGCGGCGAGAGTTAACATTGGAACTTTGGAGCAATTCAACCACGCGCGACATCTGCGAGTAATCCCCTGAAAAGTTGCAGGTTGTGGTGATAGCCGCACCTTGAATCATCTCGTCTTCTGAGTCTGCAAACTTGCGAATTCGATCGAGTGCTGCTGTGTAATTCAACTTGGCCAAAGCCTGAATAATTACCCGGTAACTTTGACCGGGCTTGTCTAGGAGTTGAGCAATATCTTCTAAAATATCGGGATTTTGCGTGCCGATTTCCCCGATCGCCCAGACTGCATTTTCTACCACGTAACAGTCATCGTCATGCAAGCAAGAGTGGAGGGAGGTTAGTGCAACTTTTGCCTGCAAGCGCCCCAAGGTTTCTGATGCTTTGCGGCGAACTGCGCGATTGTCAAGGCGATCGTCGGCATTTTCCACGGCGGCGATCAGGGCTGCGATCGACTTTTCTGTAGAAAAATTTATTAAATGAGAAGCTGCAATGTAGCGGTCGTAAGGGTCGTCGAGTTTGTCCGCCGGCGTTTCCAAAATGGCGATCGCCTGTTCTTCTGTCAGATTAAATATATTAAAAAAACGTTTATCCATTTACCAATTACCAATTACCAACAGCACGACACAGAAAACACGGATACACGGATTAATTTTTTTTAATTCCTCTAACCCAATGCACGATACGGAAATCACGGATACACGGATGATTTTTTTAGTTCATCCTCATAACTACTGATTAATAACCAATAACCAATAACACATAAATTAGTCAACTGACAACTGACAACAGTCAACTGACAACTGACAACTGACAACTGATAACTGACAACTGACAACAGTCAACTGACAAATGTTAAGGGACTCTTAGCGCGACACTAAACCCGATTTAGGCTTTCGCAGCGTCCTAAGAGTCCCCCCACAGCCGATCGAACTTGCGTTCCACCTAGCCGTGAATTATGCGATCGAGCTTTCTAGGAAAGAGAGTTAATCGTGTAGTCTAGGAGAGCGCGGAACTCTACCAATGCTTGAGGAGACATATCGCGAGGAGCGCAAGCGCGATCGCGGGTGTACGCCAAAGCAGCAACGTAAGGAGCTGTAGGCAGGTTCAAGGCGCGGTAAACTTCGCGTTGACCGGCAATACCCCATTCATCAAGAGGGCCGGTGCCGCCAACTACCAAGGAGTAGTTGATCAAGCGCAGGTAGTGCTTGATGTCGCGCAGGCACTTGTCTTTCTTGACTTGAGTTTCGTTGGCTTCGCCAGCGTTGTTCAAGTAAGGATATTTTTTGATGCTTGCATCGTAGCCTTCTTTAGCAACTGCATCGATTCCAGCAGCCAGCTTTTCAGCAGCTTCTAAACGAGCAGCAGCGCGCTGAATGCTTCCTTGAACGGATTCCAAGTCAGAAGAGGTGGGGAAACGCCCCGCCGCATCAGCAGCCGAAACTACTGTGGTGATTACTGATTTCATGTTCTGAGATCTCCAGAAATAGATTTTTGACAGTTTGTTTCAATTCAACCGGCAAGAGAGCCAGTAACTATTGGCCTGCTTTTGTTAGCTCAGAGCAGAAGCAACGCGATCGAAGTAGCTAGCAGCTTCAGAAGCCAAAGAGGAGCAGTCGCCTTGAGCTGTTTCCATTTTGCGGAAGCGGCTACCAGCTTGAGCTTCTGTATTGGTGCTGTTGATGTGGGCAACAGAGCTAGCTTTCATGATTTGAACTGCACGGGCTGAGGAGCCAGAAGGCACGCCCAGAGCGCTGTAGGTTTCTTTCAAGCCATTCAAGCAACGATCGTCCAAAACGGAAGCATCGCCAGCCAGCAGAGCGTAGCTAACGTAGCGC
>NZ_JAUBRJ010000141.1:0-4957 GCF_036701805.1 Microcoleus sp. N3A4 | reverse complement strand
AGTACGCTCTTTCACATACTAGCACGTCTTGTGTGAAATGGTATATCTTAACAAAAATTCATGTAAAGCCGTCCTTTGAGGACGGGGGTTCAGCCCTCCGCTTCGCGATGCCCATTTTTTTGATGATAGGTTAGCCGGTACTTCCGCACCAAATGCCCGCTTCTATCAATTGCAAGTGCTGTCAAATTCTGTGGCTCAGGGGCGAGTTTCCCTGCCCGGAGGCTGATTCCTGCTCGTCAGAGTGCGATCGCACGAACTTTGGCATTAACCCGCTCTCACGGCCGGCCGCACCTATCCCCGAGTTTGGCTAGCGTGGCGGCGCGCCACTGTCTCTTCATGTTTCACCGACTTGGAAAAAACCTCAAACAACTTGCGATTTGGGATGCCGGGATTCGGGATTGTCCCCGTACAGTCGATATTAGTAACCTTTTATAATAGCGTTTTATCGGTATTCATGGCTAGATACTAATGGTACAATAATCTCGGGGCAGCAGAAAAGTTTGCTGGGAACTGCATCGGTTTCGCTCGCTAAGAGCGCCCGCCTTTAGGCTCGCAATAGCTGTCGATTTTGCCGATCGTGCTGACATTTGACAGATTCCTGGCAGTTGCAGTCGGATTTGGCCGCTGTCTGTCTTGCTTGCAGGCTGGTGCTGGTGGATTTGGCCGATCGACTGCCGGGCCGAGTGACAACAAATCTCTCAGCAGTGTTAAGCTTGTCTTCGCGAAGTGCTTTCAAAGGTAATTCGATCGGCTCAGTCGCTTGCCACGTTGCTAAAATTTTGTTAATAAAATTTGCTCAGTGGTATGGATCTAAAAAATTATGGTATATTCTTTAGTTTCTAGCTCGCAATCAGAGCTTGAGGCTATTAATTCCCATATTCGACCTTTGACCGCAAAACTTTAGAGGTAAAATTGCCGATTTTAGATACTTGTTTCTCAAATCTTGAATCTCAAATCGAATGACTCGGTTGCAAGCTATTTCTAACTGCCCAGCGCAGATCAAGCGCATAAATTAAAATGATGGCCTCATGGAAGACCGCTTTAACACCCGAGATCCGAATTCCAATATAAATCAATTGATAGTTTCTACTCCTTTTTTTGCAGGCTTACCCGATCCTGTAATCGAGAGAGCAACTGTCCACATCGTTACCCGCAGTCATCCGTCAAATCAAGTGATTTTACTCGAAAATGACTGGGGAACATCAGTGTATTTTATATTGGATGGTTGGGTGAAAATTCGCACCTACAACCTAGACGGAAAAGAAGTAACACTGAATATTTTAGGGAAAGGAGAACTGTTCGGGGAAATGGCCGCGATCGAAGAAGCACCGCGATCGACAGATGTCATCACCCTAGCCCCGACACTGATCGGCAATATGCCATCTCAGGATTTTGTGCAGCTCATTCATACTGAGCCGCTAGCAGGCATTCGGCTAGCTCAACTGATGGCCCGCCGCCTGCGACAAGTCAACCGCCGCCTGCGTTTGCGAGAGTCCGACAGTACCTCGCGAGTAGCAGATATTCTCTTATTTTTGGCCGAGGGGCAAGGCAAAAAAATCCTGGAAACAGGAGGTACAGAAATTCCCAACCTGCCGCACAGAGAATTGAGCAGCCTCAGCGGGCTGGCTCGCGAAACAGTAACGCGAGTGCTGAGCAAGCTGGAAAAAAAAGGAACTATTCAGCGCGAACGTGACGTTTTGTGCATTCCCGACCTGCACGCCTTGGAGCGTCTGTTAGTCTAGAAGTATCAGAGATTGTTAATTTGAATCTAATTCAAAAGCACTCTCTGTTAACTGATATTGATGATTTCCCGCCGGAGGTAAAGCTGTGAGTTTTAAGAAAATTTTCGCCGCCGTAGATGATTCTGAACTCGGCCACCGCGTCTTCAGTCAAGCTTTAGAATTAGCTCTGGGCGATCGGGCCGAGGTGATGCTATTTCACTGCGTTACTGTCAACTCGCTGGGCGAGACGGCAGTGCCAATTCCAGTAGATTTGGGCATGAATGTCGAGTTAATGGATCAAGCTTATCAAGCTCAACGTTTGCGGCTGGAAAGAGACGTAAAACACGCTTCTGGTTTGCTACAAAATTACTGCGACGCGGCAGCAAAACAAGGATTGCAGGTGGAATTTGACTGCAAAATGGACGGCGATCCGGGGCATTGTATCTGTGAATCCGCCCGAAATTGGGGCGCAGATTTAATAGTATTGGGGAGGCGGGGCCGCACGGGGTTTACAGAAGCTTTTCTCGGCAGTGTCAGCAATTATGTCGTTCACCACGCATCTTGTTCGGTTTTTGTAATTCAGGAAGTAAAAGCCGAAAAATGATGCTGCTCAAAATTTTTGCTGAGAAAATCCATCTAAAATAGGACTTGCGTTTGTAGCTAAACCCGGTTTCTGCCAGCAATATTAAATTTGGCGGCGAGGCATTCAAACAGTGAAACCGGGAATCAGCGGTATCGGGCGCAAGTTCCGTAAAATCTAAAATCTAAAATCTAAAATCGGAAAATGGGAAAATCGGGAATCAGCCGTATAGCCCGCAAGTTCCGTAAAATCTAAAATCTAAAATCTAAAATCTAAAATCGGATGAGTGATTTTTTGTCAGCAGATGCCGCGTCTAATTCGGGCAGTTCACCCAGTACAAATAATGAGCCGGAAACTGCCGCTATTTCAGATTTGGCTGGCGATCGCACAAATCCCGATCGGGGGACGCGCGAATTAGGGGAAGCGCCTTTAAGGCTCGTAGAAACGGCATTTTTGGCAAGTACCGCTAGCTTGATTTGGCTGGTAAATTATTACTTTCCGCTGGGGCCTTTGCTGCGGGTTTTTTTCCCGATACCCATCGCCCTGGTTTACTTGCGCTGGGGCAACCGAGCTGCTTGGATGGCAGCTTTGGTATCGGGTTTGCTGCTGTCGGTACTCATGGGCCCGACGCGGAGCATTTTATACGTGATTCCTTTTGGAATTATGGGAGTTGTGCTGGGAGGACTTTGGAGGCGTAAAGCGAGTTGGTCTGTCTCTATTAGTTTGGGCGCGCTAATTGGTACTGTCGGCTTCTTTTTTCGGTTTTGGCTGCTGTCAGCATTGGTGGGTCAAGACCTCTGGGTTTACGTAACCGCCCAGGTAACAGAGATTGTTGAATGGGTTTTTGTGAAGCTGGGCTGGCTTAATGTACCGAGTTTGAGCGCAATTGGGGCGATCGCCGCCGGGATGATTTTGGTTAACAATATTGTCTATTTATTTGTAGTGCATTTAGTAGCTTTGTTGCTGTTAGATCGTTTGGGAAATCCGATTCCGCGCCCGCCAAGCTGGGTGCAAGTTTTGATTGATTATGAGGAGTAGTTATTAGTCGTTATACCAATTTAATTGGTATAACTAATTTTTTTAGACTGAACTTTCCCAATTGACAAAAAACGTATGCCGTGTGCAGCTTGAGTTTTAAACGGAAAAGCCAGACTGACAATTTGATGAAGATCGCGCTGTTTGGGTAAATATGTTTCGGGATGCTCCGGCAGAGGTAACTTACCCAACTGGTACTTGACTATTGCTTCCCAGACTGAAACTGCACTCAAATAGACCTGATTATCTGGATCGCGAATTGCATCTCGAACATCTGTTGATAACTGGGCGTCACCACTGATGAACCATAAAAAGATGTGCGTATCTAGCAGAATCTTCATTTACCTTCAAATGCACTGAGGATATCTTCCGGCAAAGGAGCGTCGAAATCATCTGGAACGGTAAACTCGCCTGCACACAAACCAAATGGTCGTAATTGCTTGCTGCTAGAAATAGGTCTTAGTTCGGCGATCGGCTTATCTGCAAGCAGGATAACAAAAGTTGCACCTGCTTCCACTTGACGCAGATACTTTGAAGGATCGCGCTGAATTTCGTCAACTGTCACGTTCAACATAAAAATCAGTATAAAGCTCAATGGAGAATAATCTACCCAACTCAATTGTAGATAATGGAGCCTATAGTTTCACTTAGAATCGATATAGATTTGTTTATACATACGTCATAGACCCATAAGTGAGGTTTTATTAACGTATCAGCAAAGGTCTGCTCCAAGCATGAAAAGCTCTGGCTATGCGTTCGTCAATCTCATTAGCGATGTTGCCGATACTTATGTCACGGTCAACGTGATTATAAATGCCATCTGTGTTGACTTCAAGCACCAGCCAATTGCCTTTTTCATCCTTCATTAAATCAGCGCACCCGAATGAGTCAATGAGGTTGGTGCAACTCAGGGCTTTGCGGGCTTGAAACTCTGCTTCTGACGGAATATCGCTTTCTTCTTCATATCTCGCGCCTTGTGCATGAGCGACGAATGGAGAAGTTTTTGTGCATGAGGGAAAACGTCTGGCATTCCAGCCGAAAGTTTCGCCTGCCACGCAATACAACCGATACACTTCCGGCACCTCCAAGCGGATGAACTCTTGAAGAACGTATGGGCGCGGCCAATACTGCGGAATTGGCATCTCCAAATCTTGTAAACGATGTCCCGAAGCGCCGCAGCCCGTCGGCCATTTGAGAACCCATTGACTTTGCGTTTCGTTCTGAATGAGGCGTTTAACGTCCTCTTCTGAATCAAGAAGATATGTTTTTGGAGTAGCCACCTGATGTTTGGCAAAAACTTCTGCGAGATGGCGCTTGTCCGAAGCCAACTGAATTGCTTGAAACGGAACAAAACTTTTGCCGGCTGGTGGCGCTGAACTTTCCCAAGCGAGCAAATAATTATAGTCTGACGGCGACGAGCTAATTTCGAGATTCATCACACGCGCCAAACGCAGTGCGTGTTCTTCAAAAATCCATCCTGCATCACCCGCATTGAGAATAACTGCTTTGATCTCTTTCATTTTTAATGATATAGCGCTGTTTTCCAACCCACATTCCGCAGTTCTGGCTTTAATGACTAAGGATTATCATACATTCAGTGTAGGAAAAATATCTGTGCCTA